>CAMAHD010000007.1 GCA_945834405.1 uncultured Prevotella sp.
GCGACACATCAAAGGATTATGTCAAGACAAAGCCTATACATGAATCACAAAGGACATCGAATGAGGCAACGACAGCGACGATGAGGGAGAAATACCCTTCGTTGATAGGAGGACAGTTCTTCCGTATTGATTGTAAGTATAATTATGAGCTAATAAGGGAACTAACTTCTTTCGGGAAAGAGTTAATCGTTCTTGAGCCTGAGTATATATATAATAAGGTGAACGAGAGAATTTCTGAAATGATTGAAGAATACGGAAAGTTGCGAACATAGCGTTCGTAAGTGCGTCGTAACTTTGCATCGTAAAATGAAAGTAGAACCAAAAAGAAACGAAATGCGTACACAGAAGTACACCCAAGTAGAGGCAATCGTTGCCAAGTACAAGAACCTCGCTTCAAATACAGAGGCAGTAAGAAAGACAGAGAAGAGTTTTTCTGACTTTTTTATGCCAGATGACTTTCGTCGCCTTCACTTTGTTGAGCAACTATTAGGTCGTATTTATCTGCTAAAAACTGGTGAATATGCCAATGAGGCTGTAGTCAAAGAATACGAAGAATTTACCCACTATTATATAGAGGGGTTGATTACCGAAGAGGAAGAGAGATTCCTTGTGGAGAATTATGATGTATTCGTTGACTATGCTCTTGACCATTTGAGCACATTGCTTAGCTTAGGCTTGGAATTTGACGAGCCAAAGGAATGGAGTCAGCTTGTTCCATATCTTCTGAACAATCGTTTGGGACGTTTTTTTATTCCGTCTTCGAATAAGGGATGTGAATTTGTTGGACTTGGTAAGTGCGACCTTCTGATAGGCGACGGCTTTGCCAATGCCGCCATGCGTGCTCTTGCTTGCGGCCATAAAGTCAATGGGTATAAGCAATCTGGAAATGATACAGCATTATGGGCGGATTTGGAAGATAATTCCTTCGATGCCGTCATCGTGGAAATGTCCTCAGAAGGTTTTGACCTTAGGGATTTGACGGTGGAAGACTGTTTCAATGCTTGCAACCGAATTGTCAAGGATGGAGGCGAAATACTGCTTTGTTTGTCAAAGAAGTCTGTTCTTGGTGAGGCTACAGCTTTCCTGCGTCAATATGTCAGCAGAGGAAAGACTCTGCAAGATGTCGTTCAGTTGCCTTCAGGAAAGATTCTGTTCCATTTTGCAAAGCAGCCGCATGATACATTCGTAATGTGTGATGCTACGGAACTGTCTCAGAGAAGTGATGAGAGAGTTGTTGATGTTGCTGCCTTAAAAAAAGAGGTTGAAATGGCAAATATGCCAGAACGTGATGAACATCCTGTGGTTCGTCGCTTCTCATACGATGAGTTTAATGAGAACATACTATTGCCATCATACTACCTTAATTATACCAAGGTGGGAAGCCCGATTAATGATGTTGCTTCTGTTGAATCAACATTGATTCTTTCTAATGAATGTCAGAGCGGGGACAAGGTGGTGACTATCAATCAATTGTCAAAAACATTCACCAAGAGTGAATTCAATGTGGATTCCTTGCCAACTCTTAGAACAGATCGCTTAAGACGATTGCATCGAGTTGAAGGTCCTGCGGTAATAATGGCTGTTTCTGACAAGGAAATAGCTGTAGGATATACCACAGACTACTCGTCGTTCCTCGTTCCAAAGAATATGTATGTGTTAAAGCCTACAAATGGACTGGATGTGAAATATTTGGCATGCCAGTTGCTTAATCCTGCTATCCAAAAAACAATAGTGAGACTTGTCTATGGAAAGGGAAATGCCGCAACTTTGACGCATACTTGGGGCGAATTGGTGTATATTAATATGCTGTCTCTTGAAGAACAAGCAGTGGCTGTTCATGCAGCAGTTCTTAAGGATTATGCCGAACAGGAGTACTATACCCGAATCAGGGAAAGGGGATTCAAGCACTCCATTCGTCTTAGAAAGCATGCTTTGGCTCAAAACATATCTGCGTTTGACAGCCTTTTCAGCTCATTGAAATACTGTATGGAGGATAACAATGGTCGTATTTGTGCCAAAGACCAGTTGTCTTCGGTCAGTTCAATGACTGTTGGCGAAGCTATGGACTCATTGAAATCACAGCTTAAGGTTATCTGCGAGCGTGTGGCAAAATTGTCTGATGAACAAGACTATGGCAAATGCGAAGCTATTGAGCCACAGGGTTTCATCGAGGCTTATGAGCGGGAACATCAGAACGTTGCTTTCAGGTTTTCTCATGTTTGGGAGAACTTTGAAAAGAACAGTTTCCAAAGAGATGTGTTCGATAAGGAAACCGGGAAGTTGTTATTCCATAAGGGCGAATCTATGAATTCGGCCTGGTTTCCAAAAAAGGCTTTGGAGCAAGTGCTTGACAATATTGTCTCCAACGCCATGGCACATGGCTTTACAGACAGGAATCGCACTGATTATGTCGTAAAATCCGATTGGTCATCAGATGGATTGAATATGGTCATCCGAGTGTCAAATAACGGAACGCCTTTGTCTGCCGATATCAATACTGACTTGGTTTTGGAGTATGGTTATTCAACAGCTCTGAACGAAAGAGGTCATGGTGGCATAGGTGGTGGAGAAATTGCGGAGATAATGCATCGTTTTGGTGGCGATGTAAGTGTTGTCTCCTCTCCTGATAGGCAATTCACAGTGACCTATGTACTGAAGATGCCTTTGGCAAGTCTTTATTAGTAGTTTAACATGGTGCAGGATGAAAAACATCCTGTACCTCAAAAATTGTCATATTATGAATAAGAATCTGATACAAGTATTATGGGTAGAGGATGACCCACAAAACATCCTGTTATATCCTATAGAAGCAGCAAGATATGGCCTTGAATTGGTTCCGTTCCGTTGCTGGGAAGAAGCAGAAAATGCGCTCGTTTCCGATTTCAAACGTTGGTCAGCAATTATCTTGGATGCGAAGTGTAAATACAAGAAGGAAGACCATGACAATGCCTCCCGTTTCCTTGTGCATGCACTTTCTTCTATTACAAAGATATGTACTGAGCGTAAACGTATTATCCCCTGGTTCATTCTATCTGGTGCCAGCGAGGATGAACTGAACGATTTGATTCTTGACAATCGTGAAGAGTGGGATGGCGACTGGTCAAGTAAGAAATACTATAGTAAAACAACCGACAGGGATATGCTTTTCCATCGCATTCCTTATAAGGCAAGAGTCTCTCTTGAAATGCAAATCCGCCTTATATATTATCCTGATGTTTTTAAGGCAATAAGAAAATCGGGACTTGGTGATGATATGGAGATAAAGATGGAAAAGCTATTGTTGCCAATTCATACGTTTAAATATTCGGGTGAAGAATACAATAATCTGATGACAGAAGTGAGAAAATGTATAGAATTATTATTCGATTCGATGGCGAGAAACGGTATTCTTCCAAATCAAAAGCGTAATGATGGCACTTATGCTCTTCTTGATACACTTACAGATAAGAGAGGTTCGCGAAAATTGAAATGGTGTAGTATGCTGTTGTCTGGAAAGGAAGTTACAGTTGGGGACAAGAAGATAACAAGTGAAAATATTCTTCCGAATGTTCTAAAAGACAGTTTTCAACGTCTGATCGAGATTGCAGGCTCATACGAACATGCTGAAAATCCAGATGCCACTGAAGAACAAAAAGCAAACTCGCGTCATACACAATCATTCCTTGAAGGTATTGGAAATGCTCCATATCTTTTAAGAAGTATGGTGATGGAGCTTTGTACTATTATCCTATGGTATGCTAATTATCTCGAAGACCACGATGACGAAGAATTGAACAGGTTGAAATGGGTCAATGCTTGTTGAAAGCCCATTCAAAGGGATTGTAGCGTCACAACACCAGTTGTCACAGTCGTTCCATGACTGTGGAACGAGTGTGACAACGGTCATGGAACTGGTTTGACAACAGTCATGGAACGACCGTGACAACAGACTTCAACACCTCTGCCATCTGACATTTCCATGACAAATGCTCTACGCTCTTTCGTATGTCAGAAGCTGGAGCAGGGTTGTTGTCAAGAAATAGAAGTATTGCGTCAATATCTATGGGCGATTCATCTTTAGGAGCCTTCAGTACGTACGGCTTGTCGTCAAAGTCGGAATCGTTTTCTGAATAGATGAAGGGAATTCCACGTGCAGCATATTCCCGGTTCTTTAAGGTTTTAATGTCATCAATGCCACAACGGTGGCGACCTAAGCTGCCGATGGCAAAAGAACAGGCATCAAAAAGATTATTGAGAGGTATACCAAAAAGACGGCCATGTTTGATGATATACTCGCTTATTCCATATCGCTCTGTTACTTCGTCTATCGTTGGATAACCCAGATTGCTCATGCCTCGATAGTCTTCCCATCCTACTACGTGGAAGTAGATGCGGCGTCCGTCAGGATGTCGTTGGTAGTACTCTCCTAAACCTGCTACCAGACGGTCGAAACCATGCCAATAGTGCATTTCTGCAACGCCTATGAAATGGAGGGCAGAGTCTTGTTCGGAGGGTTGCTGATGAAGAGGAAGCGCATCGAAGTCTACTCCGTTGCTAATCTTTATGGTACGCTGACCGAAGATGGTATCGACATTGGCAAAGGTGACGATGGCATCCATCTGTCGGGCAAGACGTTTGCGGAATAGCTTGTCTATCAGCAATGCCAATCGGTCGTTCAGACAGTAGCCGCTGACTTCTTTGTCGTAGGGATAGGTGGGTATCTCGCATACACAGCGGATTCCCCTGCGGCGCAGTTTGGCAAACAGATGAATCAGGAAGGGACTGGCATTCATGAAACTGCGCGAATATACCAAGTCAACGTGCTGTTGACGGCAATACCGATAAATACTGCCATAACAAATGCGTGAGAATAATCCAGCCAAACGCCCACTGCCATAGTCGCTGATGATGTTGCAGTTGACGAAACGGCATCGATGGCCTTGCTTGTTGAAATCGTAATAGCACAGGTGGACTTGATGGCCGTTTTGGCGAAGTCCTCTTACCTGTTGGTGTATTTTTTTGCTGATACCACTCTCTTGTGAAAAACCGTGATATACAAGAAACAGTATATTCATATTGTGCGTGTTGATGGAAATGGATAGATGCTGTCTTGGAGATGATTGAATCAAAGCTGGCCGACGGGGCAAGGGGCTGGATGTCTGTGCATACAATCGAAGAATAATGCAGGCGACCCAAACAGTGCGGTGATATGGTTGAAATAGCGGCGATACAGACGAATACGCATCAGACGGTTGAATGGCGGCAAGAGCAGCAGGAAAAGCAGGAAGAGAAACAGTCTGCCATTGGCTATATGTTGAACCAACAGGTTCTTGATGATTCTCAGGAGGTCTCCTTCTGCCGTTTGGGTATGGTCTATATGTGTTTGGTTGTGGTAAAAGAAATCCAGTCCTCTTGAAGCTATTTCATACGCAAACAGGCTTTTGCCGACGTAAGTGTTTCCTTTCAGATTGGTGGAGAATAGCCGGAGTATCGTCTGGTAGTCAAGCATGGTCTTGGTTGCTTTTTTCCATTTGGCATCTAAGGTGACACCCCCCATGTTCTTTCTGTAGAAATAGGTTGGGGTAGGGATGACTACTGCCTGACGGACAAAAGGAAAGAGCAGATAGTTGAACAGGGCATCTTGCATATAGATTCCCTTCAGAAAACAGACTTGGCTTTCCTGAAGCATGCTGCGGCGAATGAGCATGTTCCATACTGTATAGTGCTTGAATGTGCCCATGTATAGCTGGTTGGGATTGGTCAGCACCTGCTCGTGTTTCAATGGATAAGTGTTGCATTGCAGATATTCGTCGTAGATATTTCCTATCAGCAGGTCGGCTTCCGGATGGCGTTGGGCAGCCGACAGCAGTTCAGAGAGACATCCCTTCAGCAGGTAGTCGTCTGAGTCGACAAAGAGTATATACTCACCGGTGGCCTCCTTGATTCCGTCATTGCGGCATACTGAAGAGCCCTGATTTTCCTGATGGTTTAAAATGCGGAAGTCCATGCCTCCGTCATAAGCAGCGAGGGTATCTTCCAGTACTTTCATGGAACGGTCGGGCGTGCAGTCGTTGATGAGAATACACTCTACAGCCGAGTGCTCAACGTCTTGTTGGATAATGGATTGTATACATTGGTGAATGTAATCCTCAACCTTGTAGACAGGAATGATGATAGAAATCTTCTTCTGCATATTTTCCTCTGTTGGCTACAGTTGTTTCTTGCACCACATGGAGATGGCACATTGCTCACATTTGGGCTTTTGCGAGGTACAGACATAGCGACCATGCAGCAACAGCCAGTGATGTGCACGACCAACATCTTCTGTCGGAATGTGTTTCAGCAGTTCTAATTCTACTTTCAAGGGCGTGTTGGCAGAACGGCTGACCAAACCTATGCGGTGAGACACGCGATAGACGTGAGTGTCTACTGGCATTGTCGGTTGATTGAAAGCTACGGAGAGAACCACGTTGGCTGTCTTTCGACCTACTCCCGGCAGTTCTACCAATTGCTCCATCGTCGACGGAACTTCACCGCCATAGCTGCTCATCAGCATACGAGACATGGCACAGAGATGGGTCGCCTTGGAGTTGGGATAAGATACGCTTCCCATCAGCGTCAACAGCTCTTCGGGTTCTGCTTCGCTCATCTCGCGCGCTGTGGGATAGCGGCTGAAGAGAGCGGGAGTCACTTGGTTGACACGCTTGTCAGTACATTGGGCACTGAGCATCACTGCCACTAATAGCTGGAATATGCTGCCAAACTCAAGTTCGGTTGTCACGCTTGGCTGTTCGTCTCTGAAATAATCAAGTATATGCTGATAACGTTCGTGCTTTTGCATAAATCGGATATTGCTGTAAAGAAAGAGGGATGAAAGGCATCATTAAGATACCTTTCACCCCTCATGATTATCTGATGGATTATTCGATGACAACCAATACATCGTCTTCCATAACTGTCTGTCCGGCTTGGACACGAATCTCTACAACCCTGCCTGCGTATTCGGCATCCAGGTTGTTTGCCATCTTCATGGCTTCAAGTACCACAACAGTGTCTCCCACTGCCACAGGGTCGCCTATGTTCACCTTGATTTCGGTAATCACTCCGGGAAGTGGAGCCTTGACTACCTTCTCGTTGTAGGCTCGTGTGGAAGAAGAGCTGCCTGAAGGAGAAGGCGATGCTGCTGCAGCGGCTGGACGAACAACGGGTTTGGGCTTCTCTGGTTCGGGCTCTGGTTCTTTTTCAACCTTGAATGCCTCGCCATTGACTGTAACATTAACCACATTGTCCACGATATCACCCACTTCTACTTCATAAGCGGTACCGTTAATCGTATACTTATACTTCTTCATGATGATCATGCTTAAAATGTTCTTATGCTTTGGTTAATGGCTTTTCCGTCATGGAAAGAGCAAAACCGTTCCATTGGGTGGAACGCTCAACAATCGTGATTGTTCCTGGCTCTACGTCGTGGACATTGTTGCCCTCGAACTCGTGTAGTGCCATCGCAATGGCAGCATAAACTTCGTTATCTTGCTTCATGTTTTGTAGGTTTAAAAAACTCCTGAATGTTACATCGGGATGTTTCCATGCTTCTTGGCGGGAAGGCTCTCGCGCTTGGTGGCGAGCTGAGCAAGACCGCGGCAGATGCGGAAGCGAGTATTGCGAGGCTCGATAACATCGTCGATATAACCATACTTGGCAGCCTGATAGGGTGTTGCGAAGAGGTCGTTGTATTCTTCCTCCTTTTCGGCAAGGAATGCCTTAACGTCTTCGCCAGCTTCCTTCTTCGCCTTAGCTTCCTTGGCACAGAGTACGGCTACGGCACCTGAAGCACCCATGACGGCAATCTCTGAAGAGGGCCATGCATAATTCAAATCTGCACGCAGCTGCTTGCAACCCATTACGATGTGGCTTCCGCCGTAGCTCTTACGCAGTGTGACGGTAATCTTGGGTACAGTAGCCTCGCCGTAAGCATACAGCAACTGTGCACCATGAAGAATGACAGCGTTGTATTCCTGACCGGTTCCGGGGAGGAAACCGGGAACGTCTACCAGTGAAACGATGGGGATGTTGAAGGCATCGCAGAAACGAACGAAACGGGCACCCTTGCGGCTGGCATTCACGTCGAGCACACCGGCATAGCAAGAAGGCTGGTTGGCAACGATACCTACGCTCTGGCCATTGAAACGAGCAAATCCGATAATGATGTTTCTTGCGAACTTGGGCTGAATTTCAAAGAATTCTCCATCATCAACAATGGCACTGATGACTTTGTACATGTCGTATGCCTCGTTGGGGTTTTCGGGAATAATCTCGTTCAGGCTGTCCTCAAGACGGTCGATGGGGTCGGTACACTTCTTGCGGGGAGCTGTCTCCATGTTGTTGGATGGGATGTAGCTGAGCAGAGTCTTGATCATCTGCAGTGCCTCTTCCTCTGTAGATGCGGTGAAGTGGGTCACACCACTCTTCGTAGCATGTACGCTGGCACCACCCAAATGTTCCTGGTCGATGTCTTCGCCTGTTACAGACTTCACTACTTTAGGACCTGTGAGGAACATGTAGGATGTGTTTTCCATCATCAGGGTGAAGTCGGTGAGGGCAGGAGAGTATACAGCACCTCCGGCGCAAGGACCAAAGATACCGCTGATTTGTGGAATCACACCGGAAGCGAGGATGTTGCGCTCAAAGATTTCGCCATATCCGGCAAGGGCATTGATACCTTCCTGAATACGGGCACCGCCTGAGTCATTGATACCAATCACAGGAGCTCCCATCTTCATCGCCATATCCATTACCTTGCAGATCTTTTGTGCCATGGTTTCAGAAAGCGAACCTCCGTTTACCGTAAAGTCTTGGGCAAAGATGAATACGAGGCGACCGTCAATAGTACCAGAGCCGGCTACAACACCATCACCCAGATACTGCTTCTTTTCCATACCGAAGTTGGTACAACGATGCAGTTTGAACATGTCGTACTCCTCGAAACTACCTTCGTCCAAGAGCATACTAATACGCTCACGGGCGGTATATTTACCACGGGCATGCTGTTTTTCAATGGCTTTTTCGCCACCACCCAAACGAGCCTGCTCGCGCTTTTCAATCAATTGCTTGATTTTTTCCAGTTGCTTTGTCATTGTTGTATGATTCTTGTTTTGTTATGCTTGTTGACTGTTGATGATTGTTATTACTTGTCGTAATAATGGTGATTGCTTATTGCTTGCTGACGAACCTGAGATTAATGTTCGCAAAGCTCAGTGAGAATACCCTCGGTTGACTTTGGGTGGAGGAATGCGATGTTCAGGTTCTCGGCACCCTTACGGGGAGCCTGATCAATCAGACGAACTCCCTTGTCGGTACATTCAGCGAGAGCGTTTGAAACACCGTCTTCAATGCAGAATGCTACGTGGTGTACACCATGATTGCCTTTGTCGAGCCATTTCTGAATAGTACTGTCGGGGGATGTGGGCTCCAGGAGCTCCAGCTTCACCTCACCGCACTTGAGAAATGCTGTTTTCACTTTCTGGTCGGCTACTTCTTCAATGGCATAACACTTCAGCCCCAAGACATTTTCGAAATAGGGCAGTGATTCTTCAATGCTCTGGACAGCGATGCCCAGATGCTCAATGTGAGAAATCTTCATAATCTATTTTTTTTAGATGAAATTACTTTTAAATTTGGTTGCACCATGCAAAGTTAGCAATTAAATTGATATTAACTGCATTTATATTTGAAAATATTGTTAAGGAGCTGGCTTTTGGACTAACTTGAACTCTTATCGGGCGTTCGAGAGGCGTTTCTGTCGCTCTCATCATGCCCTTGATTGGCTTCAATGTCAGAAATCGCATTGCACCTTTACATTGATTTGTCTTCCTGTAAGATAGTTGGGCACTGCATACTGCTGATTAGTCACGTCTGTCACCCAATAATAGGAGTTGACATTGTTGATGCCAAACAGGTTCAGACAGTCGGCTCCTATCCAGATACTTTTGAAGACACTTTTCTGTTTGCGTTCGCGGTTGTCGTATGCCAGATAGCTCATGCCTATGTCTGCACGCTTATAGGCAGGAGCACGGAAGTCCAGTTCGCCCAGTCCTTTGTGGGGCGCTCCGAAAGGAAGGCCATCGGCAAAAGCCAGCTTGAGTGTCATCAGCCATTTTGTGCTGCCGGGGAAGAAGTCGGTGAAATGTAGATTGATGGCATACTTCTGGTCGTTGGGTGTCGGTACCCATTCGCCCCCCAGTTTCTGTCGTGCGCTCATCAGCGAGAATGTAACCCAAGAGTCTGTCCCCGGTACGAATTCTCCGTAAAGCTTCAGGTCGATACCTGTTGTGTAGCCATTGCAGGTCTGACCGGCATCGTATGTAATCTTCATGTTGTTGACATTGTAGGGAATCAAGTTGTTGAACAGCTTGTAGTATGCTTCTGCTGTAAACTTGTAAGGCCGTTCGTTCATCTTGAAACGATAGTCGTAGGCAGCGACAAAATGGAGAGATTGCTGACTCTTGACTTTCTCGTTCAGTCGTGCCACGGTAACCCCGTTTTCTGTCAGGGTGTCACGCAGTTCCTTGTAGAATGGTGCTTGATAATACAGACCCGTCGCAAATCGGAGGGTGGTATTCTCGTTGAACGAAGGTATGATGGCAAGCGAGACGCGCGGAGATACCGTGGTTTCGGAATTATAGGTCCAGTGGTTGAAGCGGATGCCATAATTCAAGGTGTAGTACGACTGGCGTTCCTCTCCGGAGGTAAAGCGATAGGTGTCCATCAGATAGCCTTCCAAGCGGCGGCTTTTTAGCTTGTTGCTTGCCTGCAGGGAGTATATCAGGTCGAGACGTGTGCCGGTATGAGGAATGGAGTAGCCACTGGAGTCACGCATTTCGTACTCGCGGGAGTTTTCTTTGATATGTTCAAATTTATAGGTAAGACCACCCTCTATCTGATGGCGTTTTTCCTGGTGTTTCACCAGCAGTTGCAAGCTCTTGACGTCGCCGGTCAGATAGTTGCGGGCATGTTCCATGTATGTCCCTACGCCTAAATTGACATCTTTTTGCGTGTCGTCTAACCAATACTGACCCTGGATATCGTAAGTCTCCTGCTCCTTGGTGTAGAATGCAGAAGCCAGCAGGCTGACGGAAGTCTTTTCTGTAAGCTTTCGGGTGATGCTGAGCGAACCGAACCAGGTGCGGAAGATGTCTTTCTCCTGACCGTCAAAATATACTTTGAAGGATTTTACATCCTCCAATGTTCCGAATGACGTTTCGCGGTCTGTTGGATTGAAATTATAATGGTTTTCCGATATGTTGCCAATAAAGTCTATGTTCCACCGCTGGTTGGGGGTATAGCTAATGTAAGTCTGGTAGTCCAAGTAATTGGGCTTGTATTCACCCTTTGTCTCTAAAGAGCCGAGCAGATAGCGGTTGGTCTTGTAGCGTACGGCATGGCTCATGGAAAATTTCTTGTTGCCAAAGCCGGCATAGGCCGTTCCCCCCAGCAGAGAGGCGCGCACGGTAGCTTCAGCATGGGTGGGACGCCGGTATTTGATGTCAAGCACAGACGACATCTTGTCTCCATATTTGGCCTCAAAACCACCAGCCGAAAAGCCAATGGATTCGACCATGTCGGCATTGATGATGCTGAGACCTTCCTGTTGGCCGCTTCTTACCAAAAAGGGACGGTATATCTCCACATTATTTATATATACGGAATTCTCGTCAAAACTGCCTCCGCGTACATTGTATTGTGACGAAAGTTCATTATGTGTGGAGACACCAGCCTGCTGCTGGATAAGTTCCTCGACGGCATTGCCTGATGCAGAGGGGGTTCCCTGAAGGTTCTTGATGTCCAGTTGTTCAGTGCCGGTAGTCTGTCTTCTTTTTTCTGTTACTACTACTTCGCCCAACGCTTCCATGGAAGGGAGGGTGACTGATATTTTCATGTTGCCTCTGGGGCGCTTGAATACACGTTTGCGGGCATTGTAACCAACCATGGAGAATTTTACTACCACACTGTCTGAGCTGTGAAGAGTAATGCTGAATTCTCCTTTCAGGTTCGTAGCAACTACCTTTCCCTGTTCCAGACAGGAGACGGTTGCCAACTCAATAGGGTTGTGTTCCTCGTCAACCACCTTTCCGCTAAGCGTGAATGATTGGGCAGCAACCCTTTGACTGAAGGCAAGCGTCAGAAGGGTCATGAAAAGAAGATGGATATATTGCTGTTGCTTCATGCTTGGTTTATTTTTCTTTGATGATGCCATGCCTATAGGCATAGAGTAACTCTTTCAGGTCGGCTATCTGTGAACGGAGTTCCTCGCCTTTGTCTGTATCGGATACCAGCATACGGTGGGCAGACATTTCAACAATCTGTGTGGTGCTCTTGATGTCAATGCCTCGCATGATGGCATCGCGGGCACTGGTGAAAGGCTCGTGCTGAACCAATTGGAAGCCGCGACTGTGATATACCAGCGTATAACCGGCGATACCGGTTTCTTGATGGTAGGCTTCACTGAATCCGCCGTCGATGACCATCAGTTTGCCATTGGCTTTGATGGGGTTCTCGCCGCGTGAGGCATGAACGGGCACATGACCGTTGATGATGTGACGGTTGGGACCTTTGATGCCGAAAGCATCCAGGATACGGTCGCATATCTCCTCATTGTCACGCAGCTTGAAGTAATTGCCTTTTTCTTCTTTATAGGTCTCCTTGTCTAACAGGAAATATCTCTCAAAGGTAGCCATCTTCGATTTGTCAAAGAGAGGACTGTCTTTGCCACACCACAGGTATAGGAAGTAGTCGATGGCAAACGAACGCTCGTTCTGCTCCGTATCATTTTCAAAGGCTGCACGGATGGTTTGTCCGATATGTTGCATGAGTTGAAGGCCTTTGTATTTCTTGCCGCCATAGAGTTCTACTTCTTTCAGGGTTCCGTCTTCATTGAGAGGTATGGATGCGTGGAACAGCAGGTTGCTGTTATAGATGGCATACATGCAACCATGGCTGAGGATGGAGCGGATATGCTTGTGCAGTTTCTCGCTGACAGCAAAGGAATGGTGCAATCGCTCCATCAAAGCTGCTTCTTCGGCGGTTAGACGATTGGGGTTGGCTGGGTCAATGGTAGGGAAGTTGCAGCTGTTCATGGCATATTCCTTGCCATTCAGCATGCATGTTCCTTTCTCGTAGTCAACACAGTCCAGCAGGCAACGGTCGACCATATGCCAGGATGGGCGGCGCTTGAATATCTCTGCTTCTTTCTTGAACTGAAGGATGCTGATGGCTTTGTGCATACGGGCGGTAAGCAGCTTTGTCTTCTCGTCCATCTCGCTTCCTTTCAGCAGTTTGGGCATAAACTCTGTACAGGGGTCATTGCCGTATGTCTCCATGGCAAAGGTTGCCAGTGGAACCAGATTGATTCCATAGCCTTCTTCCAGTGTGGCTAAGTTGGCATAACGGAGCGAGAGGCGCAATACGTTGCATATGCAGGCATCATTGCCGGCGCAGGCTCCCATCCACAAGATGTCATGATTGCCCCATTGGATATCCCAGCTGTGATACTGGTTCATGGCATCCATGATGATATGGGCACCCGAACCTCTGTCATAGATGTCGCCAAGAATATGCAACTGGTCTATGGCCAAACGCTGGATGACACGTGCCAAGGCAATGATAAAATCATCGGCACGACCCGTAGTGATGATGGTATCGACGATGACATTGATGTAAGCTGCCTTGTTGCTGTCATCGATACGTTCGTGCAAGAGTTCTTCAATGATGTAACAGAAGTCAGAACTGAGTGATTTCCTTACTTTCGAGCGGGTATACTTGCTGCTGACGTCGCGGCAAACCTTCACCAGTTTGTGGATGGTGATATGATACCAGTCGTTGATGTCTGGTTCTGCTGCCTTGATGAGCTCCAGCTTCTGTTCGGGATAATATATCAGCGTACACAGTTCCTGAATCTCTGCTTCCCGGATATCGTTGCCGAAAAGCTCCCTTACCTTACGTTTGATGTTGCCCGATGCGTTCTTGAGAATATGCTGAAACGCCTCACTCTCTCCGTGAATGTCAGCAAGAAAATGCTCCGTTCCTTTGGGTAGGTGGAGGATGGCCTCAAGATTAATGATTTCCGTACTTGCCTCGGCAACGGTAGGAAATGATTGTGAGAGGAGATTCAGATAATGTCTGTGTGCCTCTATGTCTGCAGGATTGGTATGGGATGTCATATTGCAAGATGGTTTTGAATGTTTCGTAGGACTTTTTTGGACAATCGTGAAGCTGAAGGAACGAGGGGCATCATTCCTTCGTCCATGTCGGTCAGTTGTTGTAGAACAGCCATGATGCTGGCTGTGTCTTTGGTCATATCCTCATTTCGTAGCTTCTCTTGCAGTTTGTCTTCTGTGAGTGAAGCGTGATAGAGGGCATAAGCATACTCAATGATATCATGAATAGTCAATTGGTTCTTTTTGGCTTGTCTGATGATGGTCTTGAGGTGTCTGATGATGTTCGCATCATCCAAACGTAATGAATAGTCACCCATGTCTGTTCGATGATCCTTCAAATGGTCTGGATAATAACATGGGCGTTCTTCTATATTTACTTCCGGAACATGAAGTTGCAGTATCTTGGTACCCGTCAAGATGGTATTGAAGAAATGTTCCTGCTGTGAATAGAGCAGCAGTTTATCCCATTCTTCAAGAGAGAGCTGGCTGCAAGAACGCTTCTCTTCTTCTGAAAGCCAGTTGCCGTTGGAGGTCAATCCGACTTTGATGAGGCAGGGGATGGCCTGAATGGTGGCAGGTTGCATGCGCTCCATAAGATTGCTGTCAAGCACTTTGCGATAGATGGCAATCAGTTGGTGTCCCATTTCTTCTGCTGTGATGGCAGTTGTTGTCTGTGGATTCTCAACCACTTCGATGCGTTGATTCCACCCGAGTCTTGAAATGCCTGTGCGCTCGCTGTCACTCATGCTGATGATGGCATAGGCTTTCGTCAGCAGCCGTTTCTGAAAAAGCAGACGCTTGGGCATCTTTTCATGCCAATGTCTGGTTTGCATGACCCAGGGTTCCAATTGGCAGAATGGGGTTACTACATATCTTACACCACACCGGGAGGCTTGGAACGCTGCCACTGCATTTTGCCAGCTCCAAGCACCGAACAGATGAACCATGTCCGGTTGGAACGAGTGCAGCAACTTCTGAAATTGGCTCTTGGTGGTTGCCAATTCCAGTTCAGCTTTCGTTTCCAATGCTTCTTTGGCTATCATGACATAGTTGAGAAGCATCTCGCTGTGTGATGTAAGATATAGTAGTATTCTCATTTATTTCAATTCGTCGCTCGTATACCCTTGCGGCAACTGGCGACAGTTATAACACGATGCCATGATTTCACCATAGGCTCCGGCAGAGCGGATGGCTATCAGGTCGCCACGTCGGGTCTTGTTCAGGTCGATTTGTTTGGCAAATACATCACTGCTTTCACAGATAGGACCAACCACATCATAGGTACAGAGGGACTCTTCGCTGGAGATATTCTCAATTTTGTGGTAGGCTTGATACAATGCCGGACGTATGAGGTCTGTCATGCCGGCATCAACGATGGCAAACTGTTTGGCTACACCTTGCTTTACATAGAGGGTGCGAGTGATCAGTGAGCCGCATTGAGCCACAATGGCACGTCCCAGCTCGAAATGGAGCTTCTGTCCGGGGCGAAGTTTCAGCCGTTTGGAATAGGTGTCAAAGAAAGCCTTGAAGTCGGGAATGGGGACTCGGTTGGGATGCTGATAGTCAATGCCCAAACCGCCACCGACATTGATGTTCTCTACTTGTATGCGGTGGCTCTCCAGCTGGTCTTGCAGGTCGTTAATCCTGTTGCATAAAGCCTCGAAGTCGCCCATGTCAAGTATCTGTGAACCAATGTGGAAGTGCAGACCGATGAAACGGACATGAGACATCTTTCCGACTCTTTCTATCGTTTCTTCCATGTCACCCATGGCAATGCCGAATTTGTTTTCAGCCAATCCGGTCGTGATGTTGGCATGTGTATGAGCACCGATGTTGGGATTGATGCGCAAGGCCACTTGGGCGGTCTTGCCCATTCTTTCGGCAATTTCATTGATGACTTCCAACTCTGCCACACTCTCTACATTGAAGCAGAAGATACCTTTTTCCAGTCCAAGTTCTATCTCCCAGTCGCTTTTTCCAACTCCGGCATATACAATGCTTGAGGCGGGAAAACCAACCTTGAGCGCAGCCTCTATTTCACCGCCGCTGACGCAGTCGGCACCCAAACCTGCATGATGGATGATGCTGAGCACTTTAGGATTGGCATTTGCCTTTACAGCATAGTGAACCACAAAATTGTCATGTTTGCCGGCTTCTTCATTGAGCACTTTCAATGTCTCTCTCAGCAAGTCGGCATCATAATAGTAAAATGGCGTTTGTATAGCCTGAAATGGTTGAATGGGGAATTTACCTTTCATGATAGTCAGTGTGTATTGTGTTGTTGGTTTGAATTAATTGAAGAGGGTTTCGCTGAGGCTCTGGAGTGCACGCTTTTTGTCCTCTGCCTTGATGAGGAAGGAAATGTTGTAGTTGGAACCTCCATACGAGATCATGCGTACTGGGATGTTTTTCAAAGCCTTGGTTGCGATGGTTTCAAAACCAATGTTGCTCCAGTCGAGGTCGCCAACCACGCAGATGATGCACATGTCGCGGTCGACAGTGACGGTTCCGTATTTCTTCAACTCATCAACGATGTCATTCAGATGAGAATCATTGTCGATACTCATTGATACTCCTACCTCAGAAGTACATACCATGTCAATGGCCGTCTGGTTGCTTTCAAAAATCTCGAAGACTTTTCTCAGGAAACCCGTTGCCAACAACATGCGGCTGCTCTTGATCTTGATGGCCGTAATATTGTCTTTGGCTGCAACAGCCTTGATTTTTCCTGGTTCTGTGGTATTGCTGATGGTGGTTCCCTCTGCTTCGGGTGCCATGGTGTTGAGCAATTTCACCGGAATGCCTGCGTATTTTGCCGGCTGGATACAGGTAGGATGGAGAATCTTGGCTCCGAAATAGGCAAGCTCTGCTGCCTCCTCAAAGTGTAGCTGGTGAACGGGAGATGTATGGTCTACAATACGTGGGTCATTATTGTGCATGCCATCAATGTCTGTCCATATCTGGATTTCTTCTGCTCCGATAGCGGCACCAATCAATGAGGCTGTATAGTCGCTGCCACCGCGTTGCAGATTGTCAATCTCTCCATAGGCGTTACGGCAGATGAAACCCTGTGTCAGATATACTTGCTTGCCTGGCTGTTGCTCCATAATCTCACCCAGCTTCTCCTTGATATACCGAGGGTCTGGCTCGGAGTTCTTGTCGGTGCGCATAAAGTCAAGGGCAGACAGCAGGGTGGCGTTGATACCCTGTTCCTTCATATAGTTTACAACCATATTGGTGCTCATGATTTCACCTTGAGCAACGATGTTCTTTTCCTCAAAGCTGGTAAATAATTCTTTGGAGAAGGAACGGAGGTAATCAAAAACCTCGTGGAGGAACTTGCGAGTGGTATCTTTCCACTCCTGTGTAGAATAGAGCACCTCTACATGCTTCATGTATTTTTCTTCCAGCTTGTTGATGACCTCGTTAGCTCCGTCTGGATTCTTCTTGTAGAGGTAATTGGAGATTTCAACCAAAGAGTTGGTGGTTCCCGACATGGCAGAGAGAACCACGAATACCGGTTCGCCGGAAGCTGTTACCAGTTTGCTTACTTCTTTCATGCGGTCGGGTGTTCCTACAGACGTACCGCCGAATTTCATTACTTTCATAGTCGTATTTTTTGTTTTTGTCTTTGTCTTATTTCTTTCTATACGGACAGGTCTTCACGAGTACTGTAATCCGCGTCGGGACGATTGGCAAGCATTTCCTTTTCTCTTTCTTCGGCAGTGTCCAGTCCTTCGTCCATCAGTTGGTTATATGTTTCCGTCACCTCCTCGATATGCTGGTCTGCACAACGGTACACAATGCCTGGATATTTGCTGAGAAGGGGCAGGTTGTGTGTACTCATGATGACGGCTGTTCCTGTTTGTGCAATTTCTCTGAGCAGGCTGACAATACCTTCGGCTGTCTCTGGGTCGAGATTGCCAGTGGGTTCGTCCGCGATAATCAAGTCGGGCTTGTTCAAGATAGCTCTTGCAATGGCTATTCGTTGTTGTTCTCCGCCAGACAGCTCATGCGGATAGGAGTCTCTCTTGTCTGTCATATCCACGTCGGAGAGCACCTCGTCTATACGCTGCTCGATTTCCTTCTTGTTCTTCCAGCCTGTAGCTTTCAGTACAAAGCGCAGGTTGTGGTAAACGGTCCTGTCGCTCAGTAGCTGGAAATCTTGAAAGATGATGCCCATCTGACGTCTGAGAGCAGGAATATACTTCCTTTTCAGTTTCAAGATATTGTGGTTCAGCACCACAGCCTTTTCTGCGTCCTCTATGTCCAGTTCGAAATAGAGTGTTTTCAGCAAGGTGGATTTTCCGGAACCTACACGGCCGATGATGTAGATGAATTCTCCTTCATCTACATGGAAATCCACATCCTTGAGAACCAGTTTGTCGTTCTGTTGGCAGATATTTACTTTTTTGTAGTCGATGAGCATTTCTTTACCAGCGTCTTTATAGGATTAATGTTTATGCCAGTTGGGGTCGTGGCGCACCTGCAGCTCTTTAGCCAAGTCCTCGATGCGAAGTCCCTTGGCAGTGAGCAATACGATGAGGTGGTACAGCATGTCAGAACCTTCGTATACGAGTCGTTCGTTCGTGCCATTTACCGCTTCGATAACAGCCTCAAGAGCTTCTTCTCCAACTTTCTGAGCCATTCTGTTCAGACCGTCTTTGAAAAGAGAAGTGGTGTAGCTTCCTTCCGGCATTTCTTCGTGTCGCTTGATGATGAAGTCCTGCAACTCACTGAGGAAAAGCAGCGGATTGGCTTCATTCTTCTCCCCCCAGCAGGTGTCTGTACCCAAATGGCAGGTAGGACCTTGTGGGATGGCTTGTATCAACAGCGTATCGTTGTCGCAGTCAACCTGCATGTTGACGAGATGCAGGAAATGGCCGGATGTTTCCCCTTTAGTCCAAAGACATTGTCTGCTTCGGCTGTAGAAGGTCACCTTTTTGGTGGCTATGGTTTTTTCGTACGCTTCTTTGTTCATGTAACCAAGCATCAGCACCTTTGCGGATTTGGCATCTTGGATAATGGCAGGGACCAATCCGTCACCTTTTTGAAAGTCTATTTCCATCGTTATTTGTTTGATATTGTCGGTTCCTATTCTTAAAGTCTCACATCCACGCCCTCTGTTTTCAGATAACGTTTCAGTTCGGGTATGGGTATCTCGCCGAAGTGAAACACGCTGGCAGCGAGTGCAGCATCTGCATGACCAATGGTAAAGGCATCCAGAAAGTGGCGTTTGTTTCCTGCTCCGCCACTGGCGATGATGGGTATGGACAGAGAGTCTGCGAGCTGTGCAAGAGCCTCGTTGGCATATCCATTCTTGACACCATCATGGTTCATGCTTGTAAACAGAATTTCTCCGGCTCCGCGCTCCTGAGCCTCTTTGGCCCATTCGAAAAGCCCTCTTTCCGTTCGTTCGCGCCCTCCTTTGAGATAGCAGTGCCATCCGTCTTCATCCAATCGGGCATCAATGGCACATACGCAAACCTGACTTCCGAAACGCTGGGCAATTTGTTCAATCAGTTCCGGATGGCGGATTGCAGCACTGTTCACGCTGACTTTGTCGGCACCGGCGTACAGCAGCCTTTCCACATCTTGAAGCTCGTTGATGCCTCCGCCAACGGTAAAGGGGATGTTGATTTCCTGTGCCACTTTGGTCACCATGTCGGCAAAGGTCTTACGGCCTTCAAAACTGGCATTGATGTCCAGATACACCAACTCGTCAGCACCAGCCTTACTGTATGCTTTTCCCAACTCCACGGGGTCTCCTGCATGGCGTAAGTCTACAAAATTTGTTCCTTTTACTGTCTCTCCGTCTTTAACGTCCAGACAGGGTATGATGCGCTTGGCTATTCCCATGATTTCATCAGTTGCTTACGTAATTCGTCGAGTTTGATTCTGCCTTCATAGTAGGCTTTTCCGAAGACTACCGACGGTATGCCTTCTTGCTGTAGGGTGACGATGTCCTCATTGCATGAAACACCTCCACTGGCTATGAGATTCAAGTCGGGATAAGTCTTCATGACCTCCTTATATAACAAGATGGCGGGACCACTCAACGTTCCGTCTTTGGATATCTCAGTGCAGAGAACGTTCTTGACACCTTTCTGAATGTAATAGTCAAGGAAAGGAAGCAATTCTTCTTCTGAATCTTCTTTCCATCCGTTGACGGATACTTTTCCGTTTCTTACATCAGCTCCAAGAATCAGCTTGTCTGCTCCATATTTGTCCAGCCATGAGCAGAACAATTCTTTTTCTTTCACGGCAACAGAGCCGATAGTGACCATGCTGGCACCACAATCAAACGCTTTCTTCAAGTCGTCATCACTTTTGATGCCGCCACCGAAATCCACTGTCAGATGGGTGGCCTCTGTTATCTTTTGCAATATACGACCATTGACAATGTGTTTTTGTTTGGCACCATCCAAATCGACAACGTGGAGCCTCTGAAAACCCTGGGCTTCCAGTTCCTGTGCCACATCGGCTGGATTGTCGTTGTATACGGTTTGCTGTGCGTAGTCGCCTTTGGTCAGACGTACACATTTTCCGTCAATGATATCTATGGCAGGAATCAGTTGAATCATAGCTCGATGAAGTTTTTGAGTATTCTTTCTCCCACGTCTCCGCTTTTTTCGGGATGGAATTGGGTAGTGTAGAAATTGTCTTTGTTCAGAGCTGCGCTGTACGGCAGTATATAGTTGGCTGTCGCAATGGTATAAGGGCACAAGGGAACGTAATAGCTGTGGACAAAATAGACGTAGGGAGCTGATTCGTCTTCTCTGACGATATGATTCATGAGAGAAGTCTTCAGGTCTGTCAGCTTGTTCCATCCCATAGCGGGTACCTTTTCAGAATGGTTGTTGGGTTGAAACCGTCTTACAGTTACGTCAAACACTCCGAGGCAGTCTGTGTCTCCCTCTTCAGAATGCTTGCACAGCAGTTGCTGTCCGATGCATATTCCCAATACAGGTTGTGTCAGAGAGCATATGACCTCGTCAAGATGGCGTTGGTGCAGATACTCCATAGCCCCCTTGGCTTCCCCTTGTCCGGGGAACAGTACCTTGTCGGCTTTTCTCAGTGCCACGGCATCATCCGTGAGGAGAGGGTCTACACCGAGTCTTTTCAGAGCATTGACCACAGAATAGACATTGCCTGCATTATATTTTACGATAGCGATGTTCATTACTCCTGTTATCAGTTGAATATGATGGTTTTATTGTGATAGGTGAGAATCTTTCTGGAGATGTGTTTTCTGACGGCACGTGAGAGAACGATTTTCTCCAAGTCTTTACCCTTCAGTACCAGACTCTCCGGTGTGTCCTTGTGGGTTATTCGTGTCACATCCTGTTCGATAATAGGACCGGCATCCAGTTCTGCCGTTACATAGTGACTGGTAGCTCCGATGATTTTTACGCCACGTTCCCAAGCCTGATGGTAGGGCTTGGCACCTACGAAGGCGGGAAGGAAAGAGTGGTGGATGTTGATGATATGATTGGGGTAGGCCTTGATCATGTCGTCGCTGATAATCTGCATGTATCTTGCCAAGACGATAAAGGTCACCTTCTCTTTCTTGAGCAGTTCCATTTCTGCCTGTTCTGCCTCAGCCTTGTTGCTGTGGTCTTTCTTGATGCTCCAAACGTGATAGGGGATGCCAAATTGGTCTGCAACATATCTCAAATCCTCATGGTTGCTGACGATGCATGGAATATCCACGTCGTATTCGCCCGCCTTCCATCTGGCCAGCAGGTCATAGAGGCAATGGCTCATCTTGCTGACGAAAATCGCCATTCTTGGGCGTTGGTCACTGAAATAGAGGTTGCACTCCATGTTATAGCGGCGAGCATACAGGGTGTCGAAATATTCCAGAATCTTATCTCTTGGAATCAGGAAGTTTTCCAGTTCCCATTCCAGACGCATGAAGAACATCCCGTCCTGTCTGTCGACATACTGGTCCAAGTATACGATATTTCCTTGATTGTCGGTGATAAACTTGGTGATTTCAGTGATGATGCCCTGCTGGTCGGGGCAGTGCAGAAGTAGTATAGCCGTTGGTTTCATATTTTTGGTGCTGGTTGATTAGTCGTTGAAAGTATTTGCTGTGTCCTCTTCTTCCTCTGGTGTTTTGAGGATGATGCTGGTGGCACCGATGGTAAACAGGGAGCCATTGTGGATGACCCTGCGTTCCCTGTTTCCGAGAATCTCATTGTCTACAAAGGTTCCTGTATAACTGGGACCGTCTCTGAGGATGTATTTCAGTTTGCCGTGCTTGTCTCTGCTCACATTGATGACGCAGTGAGTGATGTCGATACTGGGGTCATTGGTCTCAATAGGAGTGTTGACACCGCTTCCTTTCATGTATCGTCCTATGACGTTGTCGCCCATCTGCAGAGGAAGTACTTGTTTGTAGTGGAATACGTTTTCGATGACGACGATAGAACCGATGGTGTTGTCCTTGCAGTCGTCTTCAGGTTTTTCCTCTTTCTGTGTAGCTCTTAGTTTAGACACACCGATTCTGATGCCGAACTGTTTGCTGCATTGAGGACATTCAAAAACGAGCGATTGCCCGTTTTCATATTTTGTTTCGTCAAATGTAATGTAGTTGTCACATTTGGGACATTTCACTCTTTTCATTTTGTATATGTGGCCAGTTAATATAAGATGAAAAAGGTGGGATGAGCGCTGATGTCATTTCTTTTGGTAAACCCACGCCTGCTCAAATTCGTCGTGCATCCGTAGCTTCCGAAGAGCTTCCTGTGCATCACTCTCTGTACTGTATGCACCATATACCACTCTGTTAATCTTGTTGTGGGTGTAGATGTTGACAGAGTCAATACCTTTCTTTTTCAACTTGTCTATGAATATTTGGGCATTTGCCTGAGTCACTCTGCTTGCCAGTACGATACAGTAGCTTTTGCTGTTTGTTTCTGCTGTCACTGATACCTCTGGTTTAGTTTCTTCAGCTTTCTGTTCTTTGGCTTGGTTGGGATGTACTTCTGTTTCGTGCTTGACACCTTCAGTCGGCATCGGTTCAATATCTTCGAGTACGACATCCTCTGCCATAGGCAGCGTTTCCTTGGCGTCGGCGGCAACGTCTTGGTGTGAATGCTGAGTAATCACCTGAGCAGTGGACATCAGTTCGAGTATGGTTTCGTTGGGTGATTTGCTGATGGCCACGTCAGGATTGCTGTTCTTGACAGGTACAGATAAGAGGAAGAACGCGATGACAGCCGCTGCTGTTGCAGCAAAGTTGCGGAGCCACGATACTTTGATGTGAATGGTAGCTTCCTTGTCGTCGTCTTCAGTATTGATGACAGTATCTTGCTCGCCTTCTTGAGGTGCTGCGGCTGAGGGTAAATCCACGCTGGGATTTTCAATGGCTTTCTCGTGTTTGGTTTTCTTTTCTATGTGGTGCGAGGTAGCTGTCTCCTCAGCGTCTGTTGTCAGCCTTTTCATTTCAAAGGCATTCAAGCCGTAAAGCGAAGGAGAAAGGATGCCAGCCTCGCAAGGCTCATACTCCAATTTTCCCTCCTTATTTATATATAAGGTGCCAATGTCATGGAGCTCGTACGAACCTGTTGCATCCAGTATTTCTTTCACTTCTGCCACTTCTGCCTCTATCCTTCGGGTGGCCTCGGGATAACTGATGTCGTATGCCTCTACGTATGATTGCGCCAGCAGTGAATCGTTGAGAGAAGTGAGTTGGGGATTGAATCCAAGAGCTCGCAACGGCGGGAGAAACATGCTGTCTCTCAGGTCGTAGCGTGCTTCGACATGATACGCCATGAACCCTCCTAAACCAGGTACGATGACGCAGTCGTTGTTGAGCAATAATATCTCAATATGTCTTTCCAATTCAATCATGAGTGCAAAGTTACTATTATTTTTGAATATAGACAAATAAAATAGAGGAAAAAGCAAAAAAACAAAAAATCTTTTCTTATTCAAAGAATTATGCTTACATTTGCAGTCGAAAAACAAAGATATATAAAAGATGGAATTCAAGAAAACATCCATAGAAGGTGTGTATATTATTGAACCAAAAGTGTTTAATGACGCTCGCGGATATTTCATGGAGGCTTTTAAGCAGTCGGAATTTGACAGCCATATAGCTCCCGTTCATTTTATTCAGGACAATGAGTCTTGTTCGTCCTATGGCGTTCTGCGAGGGTTGCATTTTCAGAAAGGTGAGTTTTCACAGGCAAAGTTGGTGCGGGTCATCAAGGGCAAGGTGCTTGACGTTGCCGTAGACCTGCGCCGTTCGAGTGCTACCTTTGGTCAGCATGTGATGGTGGAATTGTCGGAGGAAAACAAGCGGCAGTTCTTCATCCCACGCGGTTTTGCACATGGTTTTTTGGTGCTGAGCGAAGAGGCAATCTTTACTTACAAGGTGGACAATGTCTATGCGCCACAGGCTGAAGACAGTATTCGATATGATGATCCGGAATTGGGTATTCGGTGGCCTCTGTCATCCGACGAGGTGCTTACCAGTGAGAAGGACTTGAAAGGTAAATGGTTTAGGGATTCATACGTCTTTGAGTAATAACGGTCAAGGATAACACGTTTTATTATAGATAATTACGATAAATGTCTCAAGGGATAGATAATCGCCGCAGTGTCTTCTGTCTTCAAGGTGTCACCGTGTTTGTTCTCATGGTGATACTTGGAGCTTGTCGTAACACTTTCGTTAATCGGCAAGTTGCAGCGGAGCAAGAAGACACCCAGGCGAAGACGATGCTTCAGGGTATTTGGATTGATGCCGAATCTGAAGACGTTGCCTTCATGATGAAGGGTGACACCATTTTTTACCCCGATACAATCAGTATGCCAGCTTATTTTAAGGTGGTTGGCGATTCGTTTTGTGTGGGTAGTCAGCGTGAGGAACGTTACGCCATCGAAAAACAGACTGCGCATGTCTTCTGGTTCAAAAATGCCAATGGAGACTATGTGAAGTTGGTGAAAAGCGAAAATGTATCTGATTCGCTGTTCTTTATTCCACAGAAATCTCAGCCGGTGTATATGAGCAAGCTGGTAAAACACGACACGATTGTAGTATATAATAATGAGCGTTTCCACTGTTATGTTACCATCAATCCTACTCAATATAAGGTCGTGACAACCAACTATAATGATGATGGCATGGCAACGTCACATGTTTATTACGACAATATCATCCATTTGAGTGTCTTTCAGGGTAATCGCAAATTGTTTTCCAGCAATTTCGACAAGAAAGCGTATGCCAGATATGTGCCTGCAACCTTTTTGGAGGGAGCTATATTGGGCAACATGAAGTTTTCCCATGTCGATAACGAGGGATTCCATTTTGATACCCGACTGTCTTTACCCGAAGGTTCGATGTTTTATTTACTTGATACATACGTCAGTCAGAAGGGGCAAGTGGGCATCAGCTTGAAGTAAGTAATGTTCAAAAACCCTTTAAATGCTTGTGTGTGTCGGGGAAATTGTGTAATTTTGCAGCCGTTTTCATAAAACGACCGAATAAAATTTGAATATGACAATGCAAAACAGGTTTCAGGCAGCCCTCTTTGATTTGGATGGGGTTGTATTCGATACGGAGCCGCAATATACAATATTTTGGGCAGAACAAGGCCGGTTGTACCATCCCGAGATGCCTGATTTTGCCCAACGTATCAAAGGACAGACGCTTGAACAGATATATAGCGGTTACTTTGCCGGCGATTTAGAGAAGGAACGCGCAGGTATAACCTGTCGTCTCAATGAATTTGAGCAACACATGGACTTTATTTATGTGTCTGGTTTCGAGTCTTTCGTTGCTTCTTTGAGAAAACAAGGGTTGAAAACAGCAGTTGTAACCAGCAGTAATCAGGCAAAAATGGAACAGGTATATGTCCGTCGTCCGGAATTCAAGTCCTTGTTTGATATGATACTAACGGCAGAGGATTTTGCCGCCAGCAAACCCGACCCCGATTGTTATCTTACGGCAGCCAGGCGTTTTGCCCTCTTGCCTTCGGATTGTCTTGTCTTTGAGGACAGCATCAATGGATTGAAGTCGGGTAGGGCAGCCGCAATGACAGTCGTCGGATTGTCGACAACCAATGACGAGAGCGTCATTTCTCCCTTGTCAGACATAGTGATAGCGGACTATGAGCATCTCGGTCGTTTACAGTCAATGATGAATTTAGAATAGAAAAATAAAACAACAATAATCATGGCAGGATATTTAGTCAGTGATAACAGAAAAGTGACCACCCACCGCTTCATCGAGATGAAGCAGCGTGGAGAGAAGATTTCAATGCTCACCTCGTACGATTATACCACAGCGGGTATCGTGGACAGAGCAGGTATAGATGGTATTTTGGTGGGTGATTCCGCTTCAAATGTGATGGCGGGCAATGGGACCACATTGCCGATTACCGTTGACCAGATGATTTATCATGCACGTTCCGTCATGCGTGCCGTCAACCGTGCTCTTGTGGTTTGTGACATGCCTTTTGGCAGTTATCAGACAGGCGATATTGACGGAGTTCGCCATGCCATCCGTATCATGAAAGAGAGTGGCTGCGATGCGCTGAAGCTGGAAGGAGGGGTCGAGATTATTGACACGGTAAAGAGAATTCTGGATGCAGGAATACCCGTGATGGGTCATCTGGGACTGACTCCGCAAAGTATCAATAAATTTGGCACTTATAGCGTCAGAGCTAAAGAAAAAGAAGAAGCTGACAAGCTGATGAGCGACGCAAAGTTGCTGGCAGAAACCGGCTGTTTCGGAGTAGTACTCGAAAAAGTCCCTGCCGTACTTGCTGCCCAGGTGAGCCGAGAGATAGCCATTCCCACCATAGGCATTGGTGCCGGCGGCGGAACAGACGGTCAGATTCTCGTTGTTGCAGACATGCTAGGCATGACTCAAGGTTTCCGTCCTCGTTTTCTGAGGCGTTATGCCGATTTGAATACGGTGATGACGGATGCCATAGGGCGATATGTGGAGGATGTGAAGAATCACGATTTCCCAAACGAATCGGAATCCTATTGATTTGTAATCTTCCGAAAAGCGTTCCATCTATTATTCAAGACGAGCATACCCTGTCAGAGAATTATGAATACCCAAAATACTCCCATACATCTGCATCTGTGGCATAAGGATTTTTGGCTGGTTGCCATTGCCAGTCTCCTGTTGCCCATGTCTGTATACATGTTCGTGCCTGTATTTCCCCTATGGCTTCCTCTGCAAGGTTGTTTTGGTTCCTTGCAGGTTGGATGGGTATTGGGCATCTTGGGCATAGGAGTATTCCTTTTAGGCACGTTCTGTTCGTATCTTGTACAGCATTATCGGCGTAATAATGTCTGCATGGAGTCAATACTTGTCATGATGATGCTGGTCGCATTGCTCCACTACCTGCATCGTATGGCAGGATGGTTTGATGGCAATTGCAAGCAGTGGATGTTAGTCTTTCTGTTATTACAACGCCTGCTGATGGGTGCCACTTTCGGCTTGGCGCAGATGGTGTTGGGCAGCACGCTGGTCATTGATACATGCGAATCCTCTCATCGTACAGAGGCGAATCATTCCTCAGCATGGTTTGCTCGGTTTGCCTTGGCCATGGGACCTTTGGCAGGGTTGATAGTCTATCGTTTTTTCGGTTTCGATGGGGTAGTGTTCGGTTCGCTTGCCTGTTCGGCTGTCGCCGTTATATTGATTCGTTCCGTTCATTTTCCCTTCCGTGCGCCTGAGGAGGGAGTACGTCTGTTCAGTCTTGATCGCTTTTTCATGCCTCAAGGTCTGCCCTTGTTTGGCAATCTGGCATTGGTGATGACGGCAGTGGGAATGCTGCTGCCTTTTGGAACAGAGCCGATTTTTTTTGTGTCCATCTTGGGAGGTTTTCTTCTCTCGCTGCTTGCACAGCATTTCGTATTTCGTCATGCTGAGCTGAAAAGTGAGGCCATCACGGCGTTGCTGTTCCTGGCAGCTGCCATATTCATGATGCTTACCAGCCCTCTTCCAGTTGTACATGTTGCGTCTCCTGCACTGATAGGAACGGGTGTCGGCATCTTCTGTTCCCGTTTTCTTATGTTTTTTATTAAACTGAGCCGTCATTGTCAGCGTGGCACAGCCCAAAGTTCTTATTTCCTGGCAAGTGAAACAGGCATTGCCTTGGGATTGTTTCTGCATTTTTCCTGTTGTCAGCAGGATGAGGGCTCCGTTCTCGTCTTCAGCCTTATACTGGTGACTGCAGCCTTTCTGCTTTATCATTTCTTCACACATCGTTGGTTCATGTTGCACAAGAACCGCTGACATCATAGGGATTCTGCCGTCAAGATAAGCAGAAGGAATGAAAAACAATGTGAAAAACGAGACAAATTCATGCCTGCCTGGTCAAAAAAGCAGAAATCTTTTTCGTATCTGAAAATAATTGACTACCTTTGCAAAGATTAAGCGAAAATGCGTCAGAAGGAAAATAAAGTGGCAAATACGACACTTTTGCTCAATTTGACCAAGTAGCCAACAAGAAAAAGAAACATAAATAGTAATGGACCAGACAATCGATCAAGACAGAATTATCAAGATCAACATTGAGGAGGAAATGAAATCCTCTTACATCGACTATTCAATGTCGGTAATTGTGGCTCGTGCACTTCCCGATGTCCGTGATGGTTTCAAGCCTGTACATCGTCGTATTCTTTACGGAATGTTAGGTATTGGAAACACAAGCAGCAATCCCTATAAGAAATGTGCCCGCGTGGTAGGTGAGGTGTTGGGTAAGTATCACCCCCATGGTGACAGCTCCGTTTACGGCGCTTTGGTACGTATGGCACAGGATTGGGCAATGCGTTATACCCTTGTAGACGGACAAGGCAACTTTGGTTCGGTGGATGGAGACTCTCCTGCTGCCATGCGTTATACAGAGTGTCGTCTCGCCAAGATGGGAGAGCATATCATGGATGACTTGGAGAAAGACACCGTAGATATGGTGAACAACTTTGATGACTCCCTGCAAGAACCCAGTGTGATGCCCACTAAGATACCCAATCTCCTCGTCAATGGAGGCAACGGTATCGCAGTCGGTATGGCAACCAATATTCCAACCCATAATTTAGGTGAGGTCATAGACGGGTGTTGCGCATATATAGACAATCCTGATATTGATACTGATGGATTGATGCAATTTATCAAAGCACCCGACTTCCCGACAGGTGCCTATATCTATGGCATACAGGGCGTAAGAGATGCTTACGAGACGGGTAGGGGGCGCATCATCATGCGTGCCAAGGCAGAAATAGAGTCTGGAGAGAGCCATGACAAGATTGTTGTGACGGAGATTCCATACGGTGTCAATAAGGCTGACTTGGTGAAATACATTGCCGACTTGGCTACAGAGAAGAAAATAGAGGGTATCACCAATGTAAATGATGAATCAGGTCGTCAGGGTATGCGTATCGTAGTGGATGTGCGTCGTGATGCCAATGCCAATGTCATCTTGAACAAGCTCTTTAAGATGACAGCTCTGCAAAGCTCATTCTCTGTCAATTGCATCGCCCTCGTTCATGGTCGTCCTAAGCTTCTTACCCTGAAGGATTGTGTGCGTCACTTTGTGGACCATCGACACGAGGTAACCATCCGTCGCACTCGTTTTGATTTGAAGAAGGCTCAGGACCGTGCCCATATCTTGGAGGCTCTTATCATTGCATGTGACAATATAGACGAGGTGGTTCATATTATCCGAGCTTCCAAAACACCCCAGGAAGCAATTGATAATCTGAAGGAACGTTTCAATTTTGATGATATTCAGGCACGAGCTATCGTTGACATGCGTCTTCGCCAGCTGACAGGTCTGCAGATGGACCAGCTGCATCAGGAGTATGAAGAATTGATGAAACTCATCCAGCATCTGCAGCAGATATTGGATGACCCGGAACTCTGCAAGCAGGTGATGAAGGAAGAACTCCTGGAGGTCAAGGAGAAGTATGGTGACGAGCGTCGTACGGAAATCAAATATTCAAGCGAAGAATTCAATGCCGAAGACTTCTATCCCGACGACCCCGTAGTGATTACCATCAGCCACATGGGTTACGTCAAGCGAACCGCTTTGACTGAATTCCGTGAACAAAGCCGTGGCGGTGTGGGAAGCAAGGGTACGCAAACTCGTGATGCTGACTTCGCCGAGTATATCTATCCTGCAACCATGCACAATACCCTGCTGTTCTTCACCCAGAAGGGTCGCTGTTATTGGCTCAAATGCTATGAGATACCGGAAGGAGCCAAGAATTCCAAGGGCCGTGCCATCCAGAACCTGCTCAATATTGAGTCGGACGATGCCATCAATGCCGTCTTGCGCATTAAGAATTTCAATGACCCAGAGTTCCTGAACTCCCACTTTGTCATCTTTGCAACCAAGAACGGAATTATCAAGAAGACCTGCCTGGAGGCATATAGCCGTCCTCGTGCCAACGGCGTGAACGCCATCAATATTTTGGAAGGCGACCAAGTAATAGGAGTCCGACTGACGAATGGCAACAACGAGATACTCATGGCCAACCGCAATGGCCGAGCCATTCGTTTCCACGAAAAAGAAGTCCGTACGATGGGGCGCGTTTCCACGGGTGTGCGTGGCATGCGTCTTGATGGCGGTGACGACGAAGTGGTAGGAATGGTATGTGTCAATGATCCTCAGACAGAAACCATCATGGTTGTCAGCGAGAACGGATATGGCAAGCGCAGCGAGGTTGAGGACTATCGTATCACAGCCAGAGGAGCCAAGGGTGTGAAGACACTCAATATTACTGAGAAGACCGGCCGTCTGGTTGCCATCAAGGTAGTGACCGACGAAAACGACTTGATGATTATCAACAAGAGTGGAATCCTTATCCGTCTCAAACTATCTGACGTCCGTGTCATGGGACGTGCCACTCAGGGAGTGCGCCTGATTAATCTGACAAAGAAGAATGACACTATTGCCAGCGTATGTAAGGTCATGACAGCCGAAGATGAGGTTGAAACACCGGAATTTGACCAAGAGAATGTGATGCCAGAAGAAACACCCTCTGATGGACAGCCGGAGCAGGTAGACTTCCAATCAGATTCAGAACAGCAAGATTGAACAACAAACCTAAAGTAATCGGAATATGACAACGAAAAAAATGTTCATGATGATGGCCATGGCAACCATAGCCACATCAGCTTTCGCCCAGGACGATCTGGTGAAGGAAGCCAAGAAGTTAAACGCAAGTGGCGAGTTTGAGCAGGCAGCTAAAGTTCTGACTCCCGCCCTTACTTCTGATGCTACTACCGACAAGGCAGCAGCGTGGAACCTGATGTTCACCATCAAGCAGTCTGAGTTCAACAAACTGCAGGAGATAGAGGTGAACAACAAAGTAAAGCAGACACAAGTGGCATACGACACGGTAGCGATGCATCGTTCTGTTGTTGAGGCTTTGAAGGCAGCAATCAAGTGCGATGAGTATGACCGTCAGCCCAATGCCAAGGGCAAGGTGAAGCTTCGCTTCCGTACTGCAACGGCTCCTGTAGCCCGCAACCTCCGTCTGAACATCATCAACGCTGGTATGTTTGAATATAACAAGAAAAACATGGCGGGTGCAATCGAATGTTGGAAACTCTATGTAGATGCAGCTTCCGAACCCCTGTTCTCTGAAATCAAAGAGATGGCTAATGACCCCTATCGCAGTGAGATTTGCTATTATGTCGGTCTTGCCGCTTACAATATGAAGGATTATGCCACGGCTACCAAGTATGCCAAGTTTGCAGCAGAGGATTCGGCTAAGGCTAAGGATGCCAATGAGATTGTGCTCTTTGCGATGAAGGACGGATGCCAGACCAAGGAAGACTCTTTGAACTATCTGAATACCATTAAAGATTTGCATGCAAAGAATCCGTCAGAATCCCGTTACTTCAATCTCCTTATGGAGTATTATTCAAAACCCGGAAGACAGCAGGAGATGGGAGCATGGGCAGCAGAAGAAGTTACACGTGACCCCAACAACAAGATGGCTTGGGCTCTTAAGGGCGAAGTTGAAATGAACAATAGCAAGTGGGACGATGCTATTGCCTCTTATAACAAGGCGGCAGAGCTGGACCCCAGCTTCGTTCAGGTTGTATTCAATGCGGGTGTTTGCTATAACTCGAAGGCAATAGAGCTGAAGGACCAGTTGGCTGACAAGAAGACCGGTGGTCTGACAACAGAGAATGCCAACAAGGTAAAGGCTGTATTGGCAGAAGCCAAGAACTATCTGGAAAAGGCTCGCACACTTGATCCAGACCGCGAGAAAGTGAACTGGGCATATCCTCTTTACCAGATTTACTACTCTCTCGGTGACAAGGAGAAGTCTGCCGAGATGGAAGCACTCATCAACAGATAATTCCAGTGAGGTTTCTGCGGAAACCGTCACTGACAAACACATGAAGATAGGAGAAGTACAGTTAGCTTCTTCTATCTTCATTAGCGAATAATAGGTATTTGTAATCATTTACTCAGGAATAACCAAATAGATTCATGATGAACAAACTGATTCTTTTTCTCTCTGTATTTCTGTTTGCATCTTCTGGCCTTTTCGCCCAGAAGAAAGAGCTTTCACAGGTACGTTCTATATTGAAGAGTGGCAGGGGGCTTGACAATGGTCAGAAAATCTTGGAGACCTTATTGGAGAATCCGGAAAACAGACAGGAAAAGAAAATATGGCTGACACTCTATCAGACGTTGAAGAAACGATATGAGGAGGGCAACGAGAAATTGTATCTGAAACAGCAGTATGATACAGCCTCCATCTTTCATCTTACCAGTAAGATGGCCAGTGTGCTTTTCTCGCTCGACTCATTAGATGCCAAGCCCATTCAGGGAGGCAAGATAAAGGCAGAATATCGTAAGAAACATGCCGACGAATTGAACGCCTTGCGTCCCAACCTTTTCTTTGGCGGCTCCTTTTTCATCCGCAAGGGGGATTATCAGCGAGCTTACGATTTGTACAATCAGTATATGGATTGTGCATATCAACCCCTTTTTACAGGCTATGACTTTCAGCACAAAGACGCGGAAAAGATGCGTCTGGCAGCCTATTGGGCTACGTACTGTGGTTTCAAGATGCAGAATCCGGATTTGATTCTAAGACATGCCGATATGGCTTTGACGAACGACTCGGATTATCTTTGCTCTACCATCCAGTATATGGCAAATGCTTATCTTTGGAAAAAAGACGAAATCCATTATCTCTCCACGCTCAAGATTGGATTTGAACAGTTTCCCAAGTCGTTGTTTTTCTTCCCCCGTCTGGTGGATTATTATACAGGGAAAAATCAGCTTGATTCAGCTCTGCAGATTAGCAACAAGGCATTGCAGAACGACAGTACACACATCCTCTACCTGTATGCCAAGTCAACCCTGTTGCTGAATATGGGCGACAATGACGGCAGTTATGCCGTAAGTGAACGCATTATCGCTCTGAATGATACGCTGGCAGAACCCTATTTCAATGCAGGCACCAGTTTCTTGAACAAATTGACTCAGATAGAGTCCACCCCAGAAGGACGTGCAGACAAGCAGTCTTTGAAACGCCTTTATGAGGCAGCCCGTCCATATTTTGAACGCTACCGTCAGCTGGCTCCGGACCAAAGTGCCAAGTGGGTGCCAGCCCTCTATCGTATCTATCTGAATCTGAATATGGGAAAACAGTTTGAAGAAATGGATGCCTTGATGAAAGAGCATTCCTGATAATTTCTTTATCGGATAAAAGGAAGGCAGCATCCTACTCTTTCTTTATCCAATTATCCAACCAAAAAGGAGCAAACAGTCATCAAGACCATTTGCTCCTTTTTTCCTTCCATGAATGAAGAAGGCATGTATATAAACCGATAAGGATTAATATGCAAAGAGCGGATAATCCTTCATGATATCATTGACACGTTCGCGTACGCTGTTGATAACCTGTTCGTTCTCTGGGTCATTCAACACCTCTTCAATCAATCCTGCAATAGTAACCATCAAGTCCTCCTTTGCTCCACGGGTAGTGATAGCAGGTGTTCCAAGCCTGATACCGCTGGTCTGGAATGCGCTGCGCGAGTCGAAGGGAACCATGTTCTTGTTCACTGTGATGTCGGCAGCCACTAACGCATTTTCTGCCACTTTACCAGTCAGTTCCGGATACTTGGAGCGCAGGTCAACCAGCATGGAGTGATTGTCTGTACCGCCGCTGACGATAGTGAACCCACGCTTTACCAGTTCTTCTGCCAGCACTTTGGCATTCTTCTGCACCTGCTTTGCCCATTCTTTGAATTCGGGTTGTAAGGCCTCTCCGAAAGCCACAGCCTTGGCAGCAATGACATGTTCCAGAGGTCCGCCTTGCTGTCCTGGGAATACGGCAGAATTGAGCAGTTGGCTCATCATCTTCACCTGTCCCTTAGGCGTGGTATAGCCCCATGGATTCTCGAAGTCTTTACCCATCAGTATGATACCTCCACGAGGACCGCGTAAGGTTTTATGAGTGGTGGATGTAACGATGTGAGCATATTTAACAGGGTTTTCCAGCAGTCCTGCAGCAATGAGTCCGGCAGGGTGAGCCATGTCAATCATAAGCAGAGCTCCCACTTTGTCAGCGATGTCGCGCATACGTTTATAGTCCCATTCGCGGCTATACGCCGAACCTCCTCCGATTATCAGCTTAGGCTTATGTTCTAAAGCCAGCTGTTCCATTTCGTCATAGTCAACACGCCCTGTTTCCTGGTTAAGGTTATAACCAACGGGTTTGTATAGGATGCCGCTGGTGTTGACCAAGGAGCCATGAGACAGGTGACCGCCGTGAGCCAGGTTCAATCCCATGAATGTGTCACCGGGTTTCAGCACAGCCAGTAACACGGCAGCATTGGCCTGTGCACCGGAGTGTGGTTGAACGTTTGCATATTCAGCGCCAAACAATTGGCAAACGCGGTCGATAGCAAGCTGTTCCACTTGGTCAACCACCTGACATCCGCCATAATATCGTTTGCCGGGATAGCCCTCAGCATACTTGTTGGTGAGGCATGAACCCATGGCTTCCATTACCTGGTTGCTGACAAAGTTTTCCGAGGCAATCAGCTCGATGCCTTTCAGTTGGCGTTTGTGCTCTTTCTCGATAAGGTCGAAAATCTCTTGGTCTCTTTTCATTTGTTTATTATATTGGTTGAAAAAGTTCAGTAATGTACATGATAATGCCCATTCAGTTTGCAAATTTATATAAATTCTTGCAATTATTAGTCTATGGAGGTAAAAAAGTTGCTTTCTTCCCGAAAAAAGATGGGATTGTATTTAGAATCTTACGCTTACCTGGCAGTCAATCATGTGATAGTTCTGTTTGCCCTGTGCCTCAGTCCTGTCATTCACCCAGACGTAGTTGACCTGAGCCTTCACTTTTTTCAGGAAGATGTAGTCAACTCCCAGTTCATACTGGTTTTTGCTGCTGGACCAGTCGGCTCGGTCACGGTAAACATCATATCGTGCCTTGACATGACAAACATTTTTTTCGATGGGCGCAATGAGGGCAGCATACCAACCGTCAGCCTTGTCGCCATTGCCTTTGATGCTGATGTCGGATGCAGAAGAGCTGCTGAATGCGGCTCCCTGGCTGTGGATATATTCTGAACGTAAAGTCCAGTCATCTTTCTTATATTCACCGCTGATGGCATAGCGATTACGGTTGACGCTGACCACCTTGGACTGTCCGTCGACAGTACCCTTTCGTGCGTAGCTGCCGTTCCATCCGAATGCACCGATGCGCAATCCCTCTGTTGGTACAATCCATAATCCGCCAATCAAATCCTTGCTGTTGTTAACATCGTTGGAGTTGGTACCCTGTCCGTTGTAGATGCCAACCTGATAGTGCAGCCAATTATGTCCGTCAGCAGCCTTCAGCAGGTCGCCCTGCAGCTGTATACCGATGTCACGTCCGTTGCTGGCTTGTTCGCCGACACGGTCGCTGAATCCGGCCAGTTTGCTGATGGCCTGGGCATAACTGATGAACCCCTGGTCGATGGGGTGCATAGGGTTTTCAAAAGAAAAAGCCCTCTTGAACTGTCCGACCTTGATTTTGGCATAGCCAAATTTCTGCCATTCTACAAAGGCATCCACAATACGTGGACCGCTGGTGGAGCCAGGAGTACCGTTAAGCTGAGCCTGTACGCGGTAATTGAAGTCGTTGTTGATTTTCCCGTCAATAGCGAGGCGCACCAGTCGGATGCTGAAGTTATCCTTGGGCGTAAGATCCTCTTGGGTGGCATACTTATATTCGCTGATGACGTAACCACCCAGTTTAACATTTTTGTACCACTCGTTCTGTGCAGTGGCTAAAGAGCAGACTGCGGCAAGCACAGCCGTCAGACATAGATTTTTTGTTTTCATTCTTCTATCTTGGATTATTCGTTATCAGCAATCTTGTTTTCTCTCAGTTCCAGAAGCACTACATTCTCCACATGAGGAGTATGAGGGAACATGTCAACCGGTTGAACCTCTGTCACCCTGTAAGCCACATCCAACTCAGCCAGGTCTCGTGCCTGAGTGGCAGGATTGCAGCTTACATAGACAATCCGTCTTGGAGCAGTCCGCAGAATGGTATTCACGACGTCGGGGTGCATGCCCGCGCGTGGAGGGTCCGTGATGATGACGTCAGGGCGACCATGCACACTGATGAACTCATCGTTCAGGATGTCTTTCATGTCACCTGCATAGAAAAGAGTATTGTCAATGCCGTTGATTTCAGAATTGGTTTTGGCATCCTCTATTGCTTCGGGCACATATTCGATACCTATTACCTTTCGTGCCTTTTTGGCTACAAAGTTAGCGATGGTGCCCGTTCCGGTATAAAGGTCGTATACCAGTTCCTTCCCCGTCAGTCCTGCAAAATCTCTTGCCACCTCATAAAGACGATACGCCTGTTCAGTGTTGGTTTGGTAAAAACTCTTAGGACCTACTTTAAAACGCAGGTTTTCCATGGTTTCAATGATATGGTCTTTGCCTTTGAAAACAAAGACCTCCTGGTCGCCTATCGTATCATTGCATTTTTGGTTGTCAACATAAAGTAAAGAGCTGATTTGCGGAAATTTGTCGCCTATATACTGAAGCAGAGCTTCTGCCTTTTCTCGGTCGTCTTCGGCTTCAAAACGGAACTGAATCAGAACCATCCACTCATTGGTGTTCGAATTGCGGATGATAATATCCCTGAGTAATCCATGCTGTTCGCGCAGGTCGAAGAAATCCATGTTTGTCCTGAAGGCATAGTCGCGTATGGCATTGCGTATGTCATTATGCAGGCTGTCCATCAGCCAGCATTTGTCTATGGGCAGAATTTTGTCGAATGCGCCAGAGATGTGAAATCCGATACCATTCATGTTGTCGTATTGATATCCCGTAGCTACCTGTTCTTTAGTAAGCCATCTCTTGTTGCTGCATCCAAATTCCAGCTTGTTTCTGTATTCCCATGTCTTGACGCTTCCCAGGATAGGTCTGCATTCGGGCAGTTCCACCTTGCCAATCCTGCTCAGCTGGCTCATCACCTGTTTTTCTTTGGCTTTGAGCTGTTCGCTGTACGGCAGATTCTGCCACTTGCATCCGCCGCAAACGCCGAAATGGCTGCAAACCGGCACTTCGCGTACCTTACTATATTGTATAAAGCGTACAACTTCAGCCTCGCAATAGCTGTGTTTCTTCTTTTTCACCTGGAGGTCCACGATGTCTCCCGGCACGGCGAATGGTACAAATACCACCATGTCTCCGACTCTTGCCAAAGCCTTTCCTTCTGCGGCTACGTCTGTGATGGTGACAGCCTCCAAAAGGGGTAAAGGTTTTTTCTTTCTACTCATGTTTTATCAAATTTTCTGCAAAAGTAAACAAAATATTCAAGAAAGTCATCAGATTTTTCGTCATTTTCTTGCAACATTTAAATAATTGCCTTATATTTGCATATTAGAATTCTTA
>CAMAHD010000008.1 GCA_945834405.1 uncultured Prevotella sp.
GGCTGCAAATTTACACATTTTTCTTGTAATACACATTCTTTAGGCAAGTTATTTTTTTAAAGATTGCGAAAATTCTTGAGCTCACATCTTCCTGCATGTGTTGTCCTAATTTTTCCCTGTTGTCTTAAGTGATCCATTTCAGGATCGCTGGCTTTGCGATAATAATATAACGTTTGTTCGATGAAATTGAGCAGACAGAAAGCAACAGCAAAAATAACCTTATCGCCTATGAAGTTAACAAAAAAAACGCGGTACCTGTTTCACTGCATTGTTGAAACAGATACCGCGATAGGGAGAGGACCGCAACGGGCGGCAGAAGGTCAGATCTTGACTGTAAGCGTCTTCAGCTCCTTGTCATTGCTGCTGCCACCCACCTTCAGCAGGTATTTGCCGCTTTTTACACGCATGGTGTTCGTGTCGGCATCCCACCACTCGAAACGTTCGCGTGGCAGACTGATGGTGACGGTCTTGGTTTCGCCAGCCTTCAATGATACGCGCTGGAAGGCACGAAGCGTCTTTTGAGGACCCTCCTTGTCGGCGGGATTGCTCAGATAAACCTGTACCACTTCGTCGCCGTCATGCTTGCCTGTATTGCTCAGTACAACGGTCAGATTGCCGTCGGCATAGCTCAGCTTTCCATATTTGAAGGAGGTATAGCTCAAACCATGACCGAAAGCAAAGAGGGGAGAGCCTTGGAAATATCGGTAGGTGCGACCCTGCATTCGATAGTCTTCAAAGTCGGGCAGCTGACTGTCGTTGCGATAGAAGGTGACAGGCAGTTTGCCGCTGGGATTATAGTCGCCAAACAGGATATCTGCCACAGCCTCACCTCCGGCTTCGCCTCCATACCATGCCTGGATAATGGCATCGCAATGCTGGGTCTCGGGTTCCATGGCGATGGCACTGCCGGAACAGTTGACGAAGATGATGCGTTTGCCTGCCGCCTTCAGTGCAGCGATGACGTCGCGCTGAGCCTGAGGCAGTTCGATGGTCAGACGGTCGCCTCCCTTGAACCCGGGATAGTCAACCTTCATCTCTTCGCCCTCCAGACGGGGAGAGATGCCGCCGACGAAGATGACAGTAGAGGCTGAACCTACCTCCTGAGCTACTTCTGCCGGAGTCTTTTCCGAGTAGGTGCCGAGGTCGAACTGAAGGGTTGCCATATCCGTCTTCTGTACGTATTCCAAGACGATATGATAGCTTTCGCCTGCCTTCATCTTGACTTCCTTGGTGGCAATGCCCAGACGGTCGCTGCGTTTGGTGACATTGGCTATCTCCTGTCCGTTCACGCGCAGAATGCCCTGGTCGTCGCAGGTCAGCGAGAGCGTGAGCGTCTCGTCGGCAGAGGGGGTGTAGATTCCCTCATAGCGGGCAGAGAAATGTTCGAGTCCTACGCCCGGAGCAAACACGGTGGCTCCACCGTTGCTGAGGTGGATAGGTTCGCTGATCCGTGCGGTGGCTACAGGAGTCCCTTCTGCCTTTTCGTTGTTCCAGTAGGTGGCTGTCATGCCGGGCTTGCCGTCGGCAGTACGCAGCTGGGCAAAGCGGCTTTCCATCACCTTGTTGTCGCAGAGACCGCAGCCCATGATGTAGCGGACGTTGCCCACCTTGCTGCGGATGCCCTGGAGGATGGTGGTGGTATGGGTGGGGAATCCGCAGTAGTTGCCCCACATCATGACGGAGTCATTGGCATTGGCTCCCATCACCACGATATCGCTTGTCGCTTTGTCTAACGGGAGCGTGTTCTTGTTGTTCTGCAAGAGCACCGTACCTTCATGGGCCATTTGAAGCGCCAGCCTCTTGTGCGCGTCACAGGCAACGACAGAGAGGGGGATGCGGGTCCATTCAACCAGCTCGTCGGCATCAAGATTGCCCAGCATGAAACGTGCGGAGAGCAAACGACGGAGACTGACGTTGAGGTCGCTTTCCTTGATGTCTCCCCTGTTGATGGCTTCGACGAGCGAGTTGTATTCGCCACCACACTCCACATCGGTGCCTGAAAGGACAGCACGGGCAGATGCGGCTGCCGCATCTTGGCTCACTTCATGGCGTCCCTTCTTCCAAAAGTCGCCAATGGCTCCGCAGTCGCTCACAATCATGCCCTTGAATCCCCATTCGTCGCGGAGTATCTGCTGTTCGTATCTGTTGCTTCCGCAGCAGGGGTCGCCGTCAATACGCTGGTAGGCACACATCACTTCTGCCACCTCGCCCTCCTGGACCAAGGTCTTGAAGGCCGGGAGATAGGTCTCCCACAGGTCGCGGGCAGGCAAGTCCTCTACGTTGAAGGAGTGGCGGTTCCATTCGGGACCGCTATGTACGGCAAAGTGCTTGGCACATGACAGCAGCTTGCGGTAACGTGCATCGTGAGGTCCCTCGAGACCGCGGACAACAGCCATTCCCATACGTGCCGTGAGGTAGGGGTCTTCACCGTAGGTCTCCTGTCCTCGTCCCCATCTCGGGTCGCGGAAGATGTTGATGTTGGGAGTCCAGAACGAGAGTCCCTGATAACGTTTGGGATTACCCTGACGTTTGGCTTCCTGATGCTTGGCACGAGCCTCGTCGCTGACAGCGGTGAATACTTGCTGCAAGAGAGCGTCATCCCAGGAGGCTGCCATCTGCATGGTGATAGGGAAGACGGTGGCAAAACCGTTTCTGCCTACTCCATGAAGTGCCTCGTTCCACCATTCGAAGGCTGGAATACCCAAGCGTGGGATGGCAGGCGAACCGTTCATCATCAGCTTGACCTTCTCTTCCAAAGTCAGTCGTTGGATGAGGTCGTTGGCACGTTCGTCCGGACTCAGGTTGGGGTTCTGATAAGGCATAACAGATTGCGCCGAGGTCTGTAAGGACGTGGCGAGGATGAGAGTGGAAAACAGGTTCTTGATGATCATGTCGTTCAGATAATCAGAATATTACTTTCTTCTTGTTGATAATATAGATACCCTTCTTGACGGATGAGGCTGGCTGCTGGATGCGGCGACCGTCCAAGGTGTAGATGGCGTTGGGCTGGTTGTCGCTTGCCTGAATGTCCTGAATGCCAGTGGCAGTTGCAGCGTGCAGCGTAATGTTCCATACCGTCTGCTGTCCCTTGGGGGTAAAGGTCAAGGTCTTGCTGACGGGAGTGTCAAAGCTGATGGTATGGGTAGCCGTTGTTTCTGTCGTACGCGAGGGGAACACATATTCGGATTCGCCGTAGGTCTTGCCGTTCAGCTCGCCGAGATAAGAATCTGCGTCGTCAACGTTGCTGTAGCCTGTGAAGGTTATTTTGGCGATGGAGATGCCATCGGGGATATTAATGGTGAACTGGGTGTTGCGGGAGTATTTGATACCCGTGATGCCGCAGCTGCTGCCAGAGGCATAACCTTTGGAGGTAGAGATGCTGAAACCATTGGAGAAATCCCAGCCGCCATTGCTGGTCTGTGGGGTCAGTTCGTATTTGGTAACAACGGGCTCTTCGCCTACATACAGCTCACTGCCGCTTACCTCACCGCCTTCAAGGCAGGCTTCGGTGATGTCTTTGACGAGGCTGTTGAGGTAGTTTTCAAGATGGGTGTAGCCGTTGCTTGCGAGCTGGGCACCGTCAGCAGGGTTGTTGGCATCCAGTCCGTTCGTGTCTTCATAGAGGTCGGGCATACCGTCACCGTCGCTGTCTTTCTGGGCAACCGTTTCGCCCAAGTCGGGCAGGGGACTCCAGTCGGCATCAGCATCGGCAGGACGGTTGTCTTCGGGACTGTCGATGATGCCCGGATTGTTTGTTCCGCCTGTATAGGTAGCCAGTCCGTTGCGTGTCTCGTTGATGATAAAGTCGTCATAACTGTCACGTTTCTTGCAGCATCCTACATAGTCCAGCACTTTGGCGTAGGCTGTCTCTGCCGTGTGGGTAGTCACATGGATATGGTCGATGGGAGTCGACAGTTTCATGGTGTCCTTGGTGACAGAAGTATATGTTTTGTCATTGTCGGCACTGCTTATCTGGTTGTAGATACCGTACTGCCAGTTGTTGCTGGTGACCTGCGAGTGCTTGCTGTTGACATTGCCGTCGACATAGAATTTTCCCCAGACGTGGTGCGTAGGCGCGTATGCAGGATAAGTGGCTGTGTAAGAATTGGTACGGATGCCAATGCCGGCGATACGCATCTGCTTGGTAGTACCCAACTTGAGTGTGGCAGGACCGGGCTTGTAATAGTTGTTGACGATGTTGACGTTCATAGCTTCGCCACCGTAGCAACCGTTTCCTGCCCAGTTGTAGATGACATTGTTGCGCATGTCCATGCGCTCATCGAGCTGAGTGGTATAACGCGGACCGAGGCGAGGAGTACGGCTCTCGTGGTGAGCCATCAGATTGTGGTGATAGGTGATGCCGCTGCCGCCCCAGTTGCCGCCATAGCCGTGGGCACCCTTGGAGTGACCGGCATTACGGAGACTCTGTGAGGAGATACACCATTGAACGGTGGCATTCTTCACGCCATAGATAGACAGACATTCGTCTATGCTCCAGCATACAGAGCAGTGGTCGACGATGATGTCTTCCTTGTCCATGCCGCCCAGTCCGTCCCATCCGTCAGCTCCGTTCTCTGTGACATTCTGGTTGCCGAGACGGAAGCGGAGGTATCTGATGATGACATTGTTGGCATTGATGGAGAAAGGATAGTCGGCGATGCAGATACCATAACCGGGAGCACTCTGTCCGGCAATGGTCACATTGCCCTGGCTGAGGCTTAAGGCAGAACTGAGATGGATGGTACCTGATACGTCAAAGACGATGGTGCGGGCTCCTTTCTGCTGGCAAGCCCATCTGAGGGTGCCTTCGCTGCCGTCATCGGCAAGTGATGTGACATGATAGACAGCTCCGCCTCTTCCGCCTGTTACATAGCGACCGAAACCTTCGGCACCGGGAAAGGCTGGTGTCTTTTCCACCTTGTCTGCTGCCGAAGAAGAAAGGCTGGCAAGCAAGAGAGCCATCATAAAGACTAATTTCTTCGTTGTTTTCATGAGAGTCTTTTTATTTGTTTACGGTGGTAATTAATAGAACCCACCATAAGTAGTTGCTGATGAAAATTCGATTAAAAAAAGGAAGTCAGAGAAGAACAGGAAGAGTATTCCTCGTCCCTCTTCTTTGACTTCCTTGTTTATTCAGAACGTATGACGTTCAGGTGAAGTTTATTTTACGATGTACTTCTTTCCGTTCTGGATGTACAGACCCTTCTGAGCCTTCTGTATCTTCATACCCATGAGGTTGTATACAGGAGCATTGGCGTTGAAGGTCTTGTCGCTGTTCATCGTCACGTCGCTGATACCATTGGTGATGTCGGCAGTGATGAGTACCTGACCGATGTATTCGAAGTTATCGTTGGCAGCAACATCGATATTGCCGGCAGCCAGGTTCACCAGAGCTTCGCTGGAAGGATCGCTGATGACGCGAATCTGAAGAGCCTCCTTGTTGTTGGCTTCGGCAGGCAGCGTGCCTGCAAGTTCAAGCCATCCGAAGAGCTTGCCGTCAACGTCACCGAACTTAGCATCACGGATAGTCTCATCAGTGAACTCAGCGCTGGCAAAGTTGGTCCAAGTCTGACCGCCATCAACAGAGTAGTCGAGAAGTTGCTTCTTGAAGATGAAGTTGTCTGAACCTACGAAGCAAGAGAACTTGATGTTGTCAAGATCCTTGCTGGTGAGGGTGAAGACGGCATAGTTAACCTGACCAGCCTGATGAGCTACGGCAGGAGAACGACGGGAGATGATAGGAATCTGGAGTTCAGAATCGTCCTCACCGAACTTGGCGGCACGGCTCTGGAAGTTCCTGTCAGCAGAGGTGGCGAGAACATAGTTGAAGGGAGCCTGGGCACCGTTGGTAGTGTCGGCAACCATCATGGTTACAACAGTCTTGTAGTCGCCAACATAGATGTCTGCATCGTAAGAGTCGAGGTTCAGGCTGCCGGTAATCTTGCTGAAGTCAATCACAGAAACGGCATTCGTGACAACTGCCTCGAAGTTGGCAGTGAGGTTGTTCTCAGCAGCAAGGGTCAGAGTACGGTTGGGGTTGGTGAGAGAAGCATCGTCGCTCCAGCCGGTAAAGGAGTTCAGCGTGCGATATGCGCTGTTGTGGTCGTTGAATTTCACGGAAACCTCATCGCCTACATAATACTTGGCTTTCTCAGGAGAGAGGCTGTAGGTGATGTACTCAGGACCATTGACCTTGATATTCAGAGCTGCGGGGATGGGGAACTGCTCTACGTATGCGATAGAGGGACCAAGATAGGTGTGGCCATCTAAGTTGGCATCAACACCGGCAGTCTTCCAGGCGTTGCTGTTGGCGATGAAGTAGAGGTCGTTCTCGGGCTCCTGGAAGGTAGCACCTGTTTCCCAAGAGAATTCGGGGAAGTCTGCCAGGGTCTTGGTGGTCTCCGCGCCTACGAGGGTAGTGTTAAGGGCGGCAAGTACAGAATCGTTCAGCTCATCCAAAGGCATGTAAGACTCCGTGTCAACAAGGTTGTTGTTGGCTACAACTACACCGTATGCCAGATTGGTCACCTTGGTTGCACTGTAAGAGCTGGTGTCGTTGACGAGTGTGTGAACACCCTTCTTGGGACCCATGAAGATGTTGTTGTTCATGTAAATCTGTGAGCCTGCAGCCAGTTTGTCAGCAGCCATCAATGCAATGAAACCGGTGCTGGCAACATTCTTGTTCTCACCGAGCAGTACGAGGTTGTTGTGGAAGTTCATGACGGTAGCTTCGTCACCGGGAGTACGGGTTTCCCAAAGCGACTTGGTGTAAGGCATGTCATAGAACATGTTGTCATAGACATCAAAGGTGAGCACGGGCATGAAGGTACGGAATACAGACCAGTTGTCACCTGAAACTTGTGCAGTACCATGGATGCGGCACTCCTTGACATCAATAGCGCGTACGAGGTAGTCGGCAGCGGTCAGTTTGTTTCCTTCGCCGTCGGTCACTGCACCCTTGTCACCGTCCAGGCGGAGGATGCTGCGGGTCTGTCCGTGGATGTCACAGTGGCGCAAGGCGATGGTGTCGGCATAGATTACACGGCGATGGTCAACCAGGTAGCTTCCGGAACCTTTCAGGTTCATGTTCTCGAAGATGAGAGACATGCCCTGTCCCTCTTCTGCCTTTTCAGAAGCGTCCGCACTCCATTCGAGAGCGATGACCAGCTGAGGCATCTTGTCGAAGTTGGTTTCGTTACTGCGAATAATCAGCTTGCCCTTTGTAAGAGTAGGCTTCAGCTTGCCTACGCTCTGCTCGTCACTGGCATCCCAGTCGCAGATGATTTCATACGTTTCTCCGGCATTACCGGCTCCAACAGCTTTGAATGCAGTCTTGAATTCCGATGCGTTGGTAACGGTTTTTTGCCAGCTGTCAGCTTGCATGGAAACAGGAGCCATGAGGGCTGCTGCCAATGCCATTACGGATAGTTTTTTCATACTCATTTGTTTTTGGTTAATAATAAATGTATATGTCAGTCATTAAAGTTCGTCTTTCAGATTCCAATGGATGAAGTAGCCATTACTCTGGATCTTGTTCTTGACAGTACTCTGTGTGGCTGCGGGATATTTGGGAGTCAGACGCTTGGCTACGCTGTCTCTTGCCGTGGCCGCATCTCCTTGGCGATAGGCACTGTTGGCATAGCGTTCGGCAATCTTGCAGAGGTATGAATAGGATTTGCCTTCTGCGATGTATTCCTTCATGTGCTCGTCGGCAAGAGCCCAGTCGTACATCCTTTTCAGTTCGTCGGTAGTGTAGTTGTTGAAGTCTTCATCGCCGGGACGCGGCAGCTTGTGTTCTATACCGTTGGCTGCACCGGCAATACCCACGTTGCCATAGCCACCGGCAGAGCCAAGCCACATGGCATAACGGGAATCCCAATTGCCGTCAGTAGGGAGAATACGGTTAGGACATTCGCCTTCAACACCCATGTTCAATAAGGCATAAGCCTGAACGAAGTTGCCGAGATGGTTCTCTGCCTCTGCCAAGAGGAAGTGGAGGTCGTGACCGCGGAAGGTAGGAATGGCAGGGTGAATCTTGAATATCTGCTTGTCGTCCAGATACTGATAGTTGCGTGTGGTATAGTTATAACCATAATAATACTTTGATACGCAGCGTTTGCCGCCCAGGGTGTTCATCATCCATTTCTGTGTGAGTCCTCTCACGTCTTTTCCGTTGTAGAGGCTTACGCCATAGTCGGAGGGCTGCAGATAGAAGGCATTCTGATCCGGATATTCGGGACAGAAATACTGTACGATGCGGTTACGCTGGTAGTTGTTGTAATCGTACATGATGGTGCTGATGAGCTGGTACATGGAGCCGAAGGTCTCTGTGAAGAAGATGTTGGCGTAGGCTCCTTCATTGTCGCTCTGCATGAGGAGTGTGAGCTGGAAGATGGCAGCCTGACTTACATTGGTCTTGCCCTCCACTTTTTCGGTTCCTCTCACGCCTGTCTGATACTCGTATATGTACTGCAGGATATTGTCGTGAATCCATTGCCAGTCATTTTGTGCGGCAGCTTCGTCTACATAGCTGGCGCGCCAGGAGCGGAATTCGGCATCGAGCACGATGGCTGGAGGTGCGAGGTATTCCCACTGGCGGTATTTGGTGACATCCTGTGTCTCGGGGTCGAGCCATTTGTACCAGTTGACTTCCAGATTGGCATCAACATGCATACCATCGATAGTCATGCCGTTTTCAAGCAGGTTGATGGCTTTGTCGGCAAGTTCCTTCATGCCACATTTGGTGAATACGTCGGTATTGGAAAGAGGAATCTTTTCCGTGAGGGGATTGTCAAACCAGTAAGCCTCGCCGTAAATCTTTCCCAACATCAGGTATGCCCAAGCCTTGATGCGCATGGCAGTACTGATAAGGGCAGGGAAGTTTTCCTCTGCTATTTCTGTCATGCCACCCACATTCTTGTGGTATTCCTCCATCTTGTTGAAATAGTCATTGCAAGCTACGATGATGGCATAGTAGCAGGTGGGGTCGGCGTATGGGTTGCCATCTGTCTCGCTGAAGTCGTAGATGGCTTTCAGGTCTGTGGGAGCATTGTCGGTTGTTTCCAGCAGTGCTGCCCTGGTATCGGTGAGGAAGATGGCATGGTCGCCTGCTTCCTGCACGCGGTTGAAGATTCCGAGAAAGCCCTTGTACATCTCGTCTTCTTCGGCGATGTAGTCACCTTCATTGATGATGTTCTTCGGGTCTGTTTCGAAGAAGTCGTTGCATGATTGCAGGGAAAAACTCATGGCGAGCAGTCCCACGATACATATCTTATTGCTGAGTTTCATGTCGATGATACTTTATCAGTGATTAGAAGTTGATGTTGAAGCCCACTTTAACGGTGATGGGCAGTGCCGTCTTGGCATAGTCGAAGCCTCGGAGTTGCTCACTGTAAGAGTATGCAAACTCTGGGTCACTGCCCAAATATTTGGTGAGCGTAAAGAGGTTTTCGGCAGCCACGTAGACATCTCCGGAGCGGATGAAGTCGAAGAGCTTGTTGAAGCGGTATGCCAGTTTCACGCTGCGCAGCTTGAGGAAGTCGCCGTCCTCCAACCAACGGTCAGAGAAGAGGTTGTTGCCGATGGCATCGCCATAGCTGGCGCGAGGCATGTTGGTCTGCTGTCCCTCTACCTGCCATCTGTTGAGTACGGCGGTTGACTGGTTGTGGAAGTCGCTCATCGACTCGAAGGAGCGGCGGGTGGCATTGTAAACCTTGGCTCCTACCGAGTAGGCGAAGTTGGCATCCAATACAAACTGACGGAAGCGGACGGAGAGGTTGATACCTCCGTAGAAGTCGGGCATGTTGCTGCCGAGACTAACCTTGTCAGCCTCGTTGATGATACCGTCGCCGCTGATGTCAACAAAGCGGACATCACCTGCCTGATAAGCATCGCCACTGCTGTTGCGGAGACCAGATGCGGCTGCCTCGCTGCTGGTAGCGTAGATGCCGTTGGTCTTATATCCGTAGAACTCGTAGGGAGCATCGCCCACCTTCATGATCATCTGTGCATCATCGTTGTTGAAGCCGTTATAATCGATGGTCAGACTGCCGGAACCACCAAGGTCCTTGATGGTGCTCTTGGCTGTGGCGATGTTGGCACCTACAACGATATCCCAGTCTTTGTTGTGCAGCGGATTCAGGCGGACAGAAGCCTCTATACCTGTCGTGTTGATAGTTCCGCAGTTCTCATAATAATTGTATGAGCCGTAGACAGCCGACACATTGCTGTTGAGCAGCAGGTCATAGGAATGGCTGGTGAAGAAGTTGAAGCCCAGGTCTACTCTGTTGTTGAGCATTGAGAGGTCGATACCTAAGTCCAACTGACTCTTCTTTTCCCACTGGAGTTTGGTATTGGGCACATTGGAACGGTTGATGGAACCGATGGTAAAGAAGTTCTGACCCGTATAGTAGTTCTTGCCATAGTTGGAAGAGAAACGGCTGTTGCCAGAAAGGCTACCTTCGACAGTCAGGTTCAACAGGTTGACCCATGAAGGAAGAATGCCGGTGTTGGCAAGCATGAAGGTGACTCCGGCAGAGGGGAAGAAAGCCCAGCGCGAGGCATCTACACCCGATGCACTGGTGCCGTCGACGGTGAGTCCTGCATTACCACGAATCATCCTGTTGTAGGTATAAGAACCCTGGAGGTTGAAACCCAGATAGTTCCATTCGGTAATATCTCCAAAGGTACGTTTCTCATCCTGAGTGTTGTCCAACGTCTGGTAATCGTCACTGGCAGTGTTGTAACCCTCAGACACGTCCAACTCATATTTCTTGGTAATCATTCGGGCTGATGCCTGTACGTTCAACTCGTGAATACGGTTGAAGGTTCGGTTGTAAGCACCTTTCAGCATGAATGTGTTGACGTTCTGGGTCAAGGTGCTGTTGCCCACCTTGTTACGGCCTGTTCCGTACAGCTGGGGAATGATGGTGGCATGAGTCATGCCGGGGATAAACATCGTTTCCTCGGTATAGTTATAATAGAGGTTGACCAAACCAGTCAGTGTCAGGTAGTCATTCCATCTGAAGTTGATACCAGCCTGCGTATTGACGTCATAAATCTTGTCTTTGCCCGTGACGCTGTTGACAATAGCGAGCGGATTGCTCACATTGTCGTATGCAAACATCGGTTCAGCAGAGGTGTTCCAGAAGTTGTATGCAGCCAGATTGCTCAGTATGGAACCATCGCTTTGCTTTTCGTAAGCGTTGATGAGTGGCATGGTCCATCCGGCAGAGAGGATGCTGTTGGTAGCTCCTGTCATACCCATGTTCTGAAGGTCGCTGGTGATGTAAGCCAGACCGATGTTGGCAAAGATGTCTACCTTTCTGCTTGCCAGCACGTTGGCACTGATCAGCGTGTGGTATCTGTCGCTGCTGGTGTTGCGGATGGTACCTTCGTTGCCTGTATAGCCGAAAGAGATGTTGTACTTGGCTATTTCGTCACCTCCCTCTACGCGGAAGAGATTCTCTGTAACGAAACCGCTTTTCTGAATATCCTTCATCCAGTCGGTATTCTCGTTGAAGATATACGCCTGGGCATAATCGCCGTTCTGCAGGAAAGGATAGTCCGTGATGAGCGACTCCATGGTGGGATAGCGGGTGAGTCCGATATCCTTCATGTAGCCTTTGTACTCGTTGGCATCCAGCAAGGGTATGGTAGAAGGTTTGAGGTTGAAACCATACGAACCGGAGAAAGAGATACGGGTGTCCAGATTGTCGGATGTTGCCTGTTGGGTCTCAATCTCAATCACACCATTGCTGCCTAAAGAGCCGTAAGCCGCTGCGTCGGCACCTTTCAGCAAGGTGACGGAACGGATGTCTTTGGGGTCGTAACCAAAGAGCATTCCGCGTGAGTACCCCGTGATGACACTTGACACATCCTGGTATCCAAAATAAGGAACACCATTGATAACCACCAGAGGATTGTTTTCTGCCACGAAGCTGTGAATACCTCGGACATTCATGTACGAGCCTTCGCCAGGCATACCGCTTTTTTCAATCACCTGCAGACCTGCTATGTTGTCACGCAAAGCAGCGCCGAGGTCTTGCTTTTCCGTGAAGTCTTTATTGTCAACAGCCTGCACGGTGGCAGATTTGTTATATCTGTTATGTTTACCCGTCGAGGTGGTAACGTGTTCGGAGTAAAGAGGCGCATTTTCTGGTATGAGCGTGATGACGGAAGACCCTTTCTTCGACATGCTTTTCAGCAGCTGCAAGGGCAGTTCTTTGGTGCAGAATCCCTGTGCTTTGATGCTGACGATGGCATTCTTGTTAGACGAAGTGAGGGTGAAGTTACCATGCTCGTCAGAGAGGGCTGTATTCTTGTCGCCCACCATCGAGATGATGGCTCCGCTGATGGGCAATCCGTTGGTGCCTCTCACCTGTGAAGAGAGCTTCAGCTCCTGTGCCGTTGCGGTTGCCGCCAAGAGTAGCGATGCAACCAGTATATTCATTTTTTTCATGTTCGTAGATTCCTGTTAGTAGTTGTTGTGCGTAGGTCTCAGACACCAGTGGTACATCATCAGCTGGTAGGTGTTGTTCTTGTCTCTGTTGAGCACTATGCCACTGTCGAGAGCTGCCTGATAGTATTTTGACATATCGTTGGATGTTACTTTGATGCGGAAGTTGCCGGAGTAGGGCATGTTGACCACTCCCACGGTATATCCGTCGGTATCGTATGCGATAGCCTTTTCGTTCTGTGTCTGCCAGTAGTCCACGTCAAATCCTTCGGGATATGCGATGCCGAATTCATCTCCGTAATGAGGAACGGGTGAGGCAGCACCACGGTCGAAGTGGAAGTTAGCGCCTGTAGCTACCATATTCATATCCTTGACAAGCCAGTTGTCGTTGAAGGCGATGCTGAGTGAGTAGAGCAGAGAATGTTTGAAACCCATTCGGAGATAGTACTCGCCAGCAGGGAGATGACATTCGTTCAACTCCTGTTTTTCCTCGCTCCAGGTGAGTCCGTCATATTCCACACTGCAGGGCAGCCCTTCTTCCAATGCTGTCTTGGAAGGAATGGCACATAGATTGTGGTAGAAGATGGTGGGCCATTCGGTGTTGTTTCCGGAAGTAATCAAGTCGAACTGACCTTGGCAGTCGTTGATGATGATGGGGTCAACCCAGTTGGTCCAGCGGAAATACTGGTTTTGCTGTGCTGCGGTCATGTTGTTCCACAGTTCATAGAATCTGGACTTCACGCGGTAGATGACTACATGGTTGGGAATCTTGAATTCCGTGCAGAAGTATGCCATACCGTTGCTCAGTCTTACAGCCTTGCTTAAATCCACCTTCTGAACGGCGGGTCTCCACCATGCTCCTTCCAGATTGGTATATTTGGTCTGGTCGGTAGTCAGGTCGATGATTTGCTGGTAACCTTCCACACATTTGAAGTCGGGAGCAGAAGGACTCACTTGCTCGGTCAGGAGCTTCTTGTCGGCAAAGCAGGCTTTGACAATCCATTCTTCAAACTTAGCCTTGTCGGCATCCGTTGCTTCTCTGTTAAGCCATACGGGAATGCTGTCCATGGCGTTCTGGATAGCCTTTTCTATCAGAGTGTTGCTGGGGATGAACATGGTGGTACTGTAGCTCTCGCTTCTCATGTTCCATGTGGCTGTACCCTTTTCGTCATAACGGTCCATCAGGGTGTTCTTGGTGACGATGAGGGAGTCGTAGATGACACGTCCGTCGTCTGTCACGCCGATGGGTTTACTGTGCTCGCGGTCGAAGTAGGTGAAGTTATAGGCATTTACCAGTTCCTTGAACCTGGAGTATTCGTCACCGAGAGACTGCAAGTATTCGTAGGCTGATGGCATGACGGGCAGGATGCCGTCAACGAAGTAGATGAATCCGTTGTCGGCCTTCACTACCTTCGTGATGGTGTAGTCTTCCAGTTTTCTGCCTCCGTCATAGACCCAGACACTCTTGCCGGAACGAGTCTGGATATTGGCACCGTCTACCAGTTTGGCAGGGTTGACTGCCATGTTGGCGACGCAGTGTTTGGCAAAGGTCAGCTCGTTTTCGATGCGCGACTCGTCGAAGCTGTTGTCAGGACATACTATAAAGGTGTATTGACCGTCGTCGTATGTCTCGTCGTATATTTTGTTTCTCTCCAGCAGTGCTGCCATCTTCGTCAGCTCGTTGCTGCTGTTGATGTATGCACTGACAGAACCGTTGTATACACTGATGTTCTCAACGCCGCTCACCTGCATGGAAGTCTGGTCGTAATGGTCGTCCCAGTCAGAGCAGCCGGCAGTTCCAAGGAGAGCAGCCGTAGCGCAGAGCAGTGACAGAGCTGTATGTTTTCTGTTCATAGTTTATTCTTGATTATGATGTTCCATTGATGCGATTGTTCTCAGTCGAGTGGGATAAATTCCACGTAGTCGAGTCTCAGGTGATAGAACGATTCGTTCTTGGCCTGGATGTCACGTGTGGTAACACGGAAGGTATGTGTTTCAGAATTCTTGAATTCCATCTCGCTCCAAAGCGTTTCTTCGATAGAACCGTAGAGTGGCATGGTGGGCTGTGCCTTGTAGAGATAGGAAAGGGTTTGCTGATTGTCGTCCACATTAAACTGTACGAGTGTACCGGAGGTGAAGAGTTTCTGCAGAGAGGGGTCCTTGATATAATGGAGAACTACCTTGTATCTGCCGGCGATGATGGTAGGAGTCTTGAACTCTACCCATCCGGCAAATCCGAGGTTGAGTATCATGTAGTTGTTCATGTATCCGCCATGTTCAGGATTCTCCTTGTCTTTCTGCGATACATATTTCTCCTTCATGAATCCCACACGCCTGTAGTTCTTTGATGAACTCTTAGACTCATTAAACTTAGCGGTGAAGGATGTGATTTTTCCGTTCTCGCCATCGTAACATTCTTCACTCAGGTCAATCTGTCTGGCTGTACTGCTGAGTGGAGAAGAGAAGATGTTTCCCTGCTTGTTGTCAGTAGACCATTTGTTGACCCATGCGATGATGTCGGCACTGTTCAGGAAGTCCCACTTGACGTTGACTGGTATGGGATGATAAACGGGCATGATGCCCCCCACCTTGTTAATAAGTCCGTTGCTTGCCTCGATGTCGCTTCTCAGTACGGGTATGTCGGTGTTGATGATACGCTGGTTTTTCACGAAGTTGGTGATGAAAGCCTGTCCTGTGAATTGCGTGTCATAGATACGTGTTTCCGTCGTGTCCGTTTCGTTGAAAAGGTCAGCCACGTTGTATTGGGTAGCCATGAAGTGGTATTTCAGGTAATGGTTGAGGGCGCTGTCTGCGTTGGTTTCCTCGCCATTGCTGTTGTTTACCAACCACTGTTTCAGTGCATCCACATTGTTGATGCCAGCTCTTTCCATGATGTAATCGGGTACGGCAAAGCAGGTATATTTATAGGTGTTGACAACCTGTACGCCAGCCTCACCGATCATGGTGTCGCGTTCGAGTGAAGCCATCTTGTATATTTCGGGGTCTGCCTTGATGGCTTCGGCAAAGATATGGAAGGTGTTGTTCTCGCCGTTCAGCAGTTCCAGTTTCTCCACGATGTTCTCTGCATTGGGAATGATGACATCGTCCATCATGTAGATGACACCATTGGCACAGGTGGTGCTGACAAAGCGTCCCAGCTTAGCCTGATTGTTGAAGAAGATGCTGTCGGGACTGTGTCGTTCCGTAGTCCTGTAGGCATCGTCCACATCCGTCTCCACATATCCATAGCTCAGAGTGAGATATTTGTTGAAGAGGTTCTGTGCCTCGATATATCCGTTTTTCCTGGCTATTTCAATCAGGGTTGAATCACTCAGCGTGTTGGCATTGTTCTGCCAGTCGATGATATGGTTCTGGACCAGACGACGGGCATACTGATAATCCAGTTCCTCTACGCTGCTCAGTCCTCTCTCTGTGAGGAACGCCTTGATGGCATCGTTGTTGGGACAGAAGACGGTAGCCTTGGCATTGGCATCCTTCAGCGCGTTATAGAAGTTGGCATGTTTGAGCAGTTCTATCCATGAGGAGTAGGTCTCAGGACTGTTTTCCAATATGGTAGTCATCGACATTTCCGCCTCAATGTCGGTGGGCTGCACAAACAGTTCCCCCTCATTTGGGTCGTCGCACGCCATGAAAGAGAGGAGTGCTATGATGCTGAAAAAAATCTTTTTCATGTCAGTCGGTATTTAGATTATTCGTAATAGGGGTTTTGCTTGAGTTTGGGATTGCGGGTGATTTCTGTCTCGTTGACGGGCAGATACCAGGCATTCTTGTCGAGCAACGTAGCCTTTATCTTGTTCTCACCAGCCGTTTCGTTGTAATTGATAACGTATGGAATGAAGAACTCACTGGTAAAGTTCACGCTACCTGTCGGGTCTGTATATCTTCCCACTCTGAGCAGGTCGTACCATGTTTTTCCTTCTGCGATAAACTCCTTGATTTTCTCGTCCATGATGGTTTCGAGCAGCGTATTGAAGTCTGACGATGCGTTTGCTGCCGTTTCCAAGAGGTTGGTACGGGTGCGTATCTCGTTGACCTGTTTGATAGCCTCCTCGTTGTCTGCGATGTTTGTTCCCATGCTTCTCATGACGAGAGCTTCTGCCTTGATGAGTTTTATCTCAGCTACTCGATAGAGAATGAAGTTGGGGTCGTAATAGTTGCTTGTTCGGGGTTCAGAGATAGTACTGCCTCCGAGGTATTTCCATACATATCCCGTGTTGGAGTTCTCCTGTGCCCAATAGGCTCCGAACTTGGTCCTTCCATACATGTCCTCATCACCGTTGAATCGGGTGTAGATGTCGCTTGCGTCGCGGTTCATCTCTCTTGTGAGGTTGTCAGAGAGCATGTAGGTAGTAGTCACGTTGTTGTAGAACAGCAAGGGCAGGGTGTTGGTCTGGAATCCCGTTCCTTGTTGTTTGGAAGCCGAGTACTGAAGTTCGAAGATAGACTCTTCGCTGTTGCCAGGATTGAAGATTTTGAACCAACCGGAGTGAGAGGCGGTAGTGATGAATCGTGGAGCGTAAGGAGACTTGCTTTCGAGAATCAGGTTGGCGTAGTTGATGGCTTCGTCAAAATCCTGATTCCACAGACATACGTCTGCCATGAGTGCGTAGATAGCCCAGATGGTAGCTCTTCCTTTGGTCTCCCATGTCGTGTCAAACTGCTCTTTGGCAGCCCCCAGGCTGATGGCTTTGATCAGGTCGGCTTTAATCTGTGCGATGATGTCAGCCTCAGGACTCTGTTCAACGTAGTATTCCGCTTCGTCCGTCTCGTAAGGTTCGAGCAGAAGGGGAGCGTCTCTCCAGTTGCGAACGATATAGAAATAGCTGAGAGCCCTGAGCCAGTAAGCCTCGCAGAGGTGAGAATTCATCTCCTGCTCAGTATAGGTGGCATCCTTGCTTCTTGCCTTTTCCGCATTGGCAATGACACCGTTGGCATCGGCAATCACCTTGTAAAAAATCTTCCAGTCGGTATAGGTGCCGTCGGTCGGCTTGATTTCCAACTTGTCGAGATTGTTGGCTGAGCGTCTTCTGGTACATCCCGCCCTCAGTTCTCCGAGAGGGATGAGGTGAGTGGTGATGCTCTGCCTGAGGTTATAATATCCGGAGTAGAGAGCCGACTCCACATCGCTTTTCGACTTCCACATGTTCTCTGTAGGAAGCGAGTTTTCCGGCATGATGTCCAGATAGTCGTTGCATGCAGTGAGGGAGAATGCAGCGACTGTGGCGCAAATGATGGTCTTTATCTTGTTCATGTTTGTCATCATAATAATCGTTGATGTTATAGTAGCCTAAACAGGTATGTCTCTTTCAGAGGGTCAGAAGTTGATGGTTACACCCATGGACACACGCCTGCTTCTTGGAGTCTGTGAGTTGTCTTCAGCCAGACTGGTAACGCTGGAAGGCAGTGTAACCTCAGGGTCTTGTCCTGTATAGTCGGTGATGGTAAAGAGGTCATAACCAGTCATGAAGACGTTGGCCGATGAGAGTCCGAGGTGCTTGCAGAAAGCCTTGGGCAGGTTGTAGCTGAGTGAGAGTGTCTTGAGTCGGAGGAACGAGCAGTCCTCGACGAAACGGTCTGAACCGAGGTAGTTATAGCCATAGTTCCAGAGAGCTCGTGGGATGTCCGTATCATCCCCTTCATTGCGCCATCTTCTCAGTACGGCCGTCGACTGGTTGTCGCTGTTGTACATGGATTCGGCATTCATACGTGCCCTGTTCACGATTTTCTGTCCCAAGCGATAGTGCATGAACACGGTCAGACTCCAGTCTTTGTATCTGAGGTTGAAGCCGCCACCACCGCTGAGCATGGGGTTGCTGTTGCCGATATAGACGATGTCGTTCTTGTCAATCTTGCCGTCGTTGTTGATGTCGGCATATTTGGCATCACCGGGATAGCATCTGTAGGTGCCGTTAGACATGATGATGGGTTTTCCCTGCAGGTCTATCATGACGTTGCCTTCGGCATCCTTGGCATAGGTGTCTTCCGTATTCTGGTAAACGCCCAGGTATTTATATCCGAAGAACGAACCCACCGAAGTTCCTGAAACGATACGTGTAGCATAGTTGCCGTTGCCGAGGGTATAGTTTTCTTCCTGATAACCAGGCATGTCGATGATTTCATTCTCGTTGCGGCTGATGTTGAAGTTTACCTTCAGCTGCCAGTCTTTTGCCTTCAGTGCCTGCCAGTCTGCTCTGAACTCCACACCCTTGTTGCGGAGTGAGCCGGCATTGTAGTAGGCGAGGTAGTTGTTGGTATATCCTGTAGAGCCGGGGATATAGAACTTCTTTTGTAGCAGGTCGACGGTCTTCTTGTTATAATAGTCGAATGAACCTGTGAGCTTTCCGTCCCAGAGGTTGAAGTCGAAACCAAGGTTCCATTCCGTAGAGCGTTCCCACTTCAGCTTGTTCAGCTGCATGGTCGTAGCCGTCACTGCATTTCCGTCCATATACTGTCCGAGCGACTGGTAAGTACCTACATAAGGAGATGTTCCGCTGGGCGTATTACCGCTCTGTCCGAAGCTGGCACGGAATTTCAGCTCGCTCAAAACCTCTTTGGACCACTCCATGAAAGGCTCGTCGGCAAACTGCCAGGAGACACCAACGGCGGGGAAGATGCCCCATCTGTTGTCGCGCCCTATACTGGAGTTGCCTTCATAGTTGACTGTTCCGTTGATGGTATATCTGTCCAGGAGGGTATATACGATACTGCCGATACCCGATAGCTTTCTCACTTCAGAGATACCAGAACCCTGCTTGAGCAGCATACCGCTGCCTGAAGCTGGGTCGGCGAGACTGCCTGATGCCACGTTGTATCTGGTGGCTGACGAGGAAGAACTGCGGCTCTGAGAGGTTCGCCAGAGGGCAGTAGCGGTCAGTTGATGTTTCTTGTCGTTCCATGAGTTGGTGTACATTCCTTTCAGCTCCGTCTGCAACGAGAAGTTGTTGGTGTATGAGTTGACCGCCTGGTTGGCATAGGTGTTCTCTGTGGTGACACCCGTTGCCATCTGTGGCAGGAATGATTCGGTTTGCTGAGTCTTGTATTTCATAGAAACATAGCCGGAGAACTGAAGTTTCTGTGAGGGATAGAAACGACCTCTTACGGTCATCTTCTGCTCTCGGGTACGCAGGTTGTTATAGCTGTCTTCCGCCATGATGATAGGGTGGAAATTCTTGATTGTTTTGCTGCCGACGAAAGCACCCTGGAACTCCTCAGCGTTCTGACGTGTGAAATAAGTGTCGGTCATCAGCCCCGTCTCGTCGTCGATATAATACGGACTCTTGTTCGGCATCTTTCTCATAGCCTCAGCACGAAGACTTTCCGTCCAAGGTGCTTTTTTCTTGGAGTCAGAATAAGTATATTCGGCATTGACGGTGATTTTTTCCGAGAAGCGATAACCCACGTCGATGCTGGTGTTCAGACGGGTGAGTCCTGTTCCCTTGGTTGTACCGCCCTCATCGAGATAAGAGAGAGAGTATCTGTAAGTAGCTTTCTCGCCACCACCCGACATAGAGAAACTGTTGTCAGTAGTGAAGGCATCTTTGGTGAGGTATGAGAGCCAGTCAACATTCTGGTTGTACTCGTCGAAATATCTCCAACTGGGGTCGTAACCGATTTCGGGCGTGTTGAAAAGGTATTCGAGCAGACCCGACTGAGAATTGAGTCCGAGAGCGTTGGCCGTGTTCCAGATAGCGTCCTGAACGTAGGCCACGTAGTCGTTACCGCTCAGCATGGGCATAGACTTGGGTTCAAACTTGAAGGAGTTCTTGGTAGAGAAGGAGAAACGGGTCTTTCCCATAGCACCCTTCTTGGTGGTGATAAGGAGCACACCGTTGGCACCGGCAGTACCATAGACAGCGGTAGAGGCGGCATCCTTGAGCACCTCGATGCTTTCGATGTCGTTAGGATTGAGTGAGAGCATCTGTGCGAAGTCTTCCTGATTGGCTGTGTTGAAATCGAAAGAGTCGTCAATGTCGGTAGAGTAGGGCACACCGTTGATGACGATGAGCGGGTCGGCATTGCTGTTCAGTGTGGCTGTACCACGGATGCGGATGTTACTCTTGGCACCGGGGTCTCCGGCAGTGATGATGTCTACACCACCGAGTTGTCCCTGCAAGGCTTCCTCGATAGAGGTTACAGGCGAAACGGCAGTAATCTCGTCCATGTTGATTTTCTGCGTGGCGAACGACATCTGTCTTTCCGTAACGCCCATTTCATTTCTGCTGCCTCGTTTACCTTTCACTGTCACCTCCTTGATTTCAGTGGCAGCGTTTTTCATCTTCACGTTCAGGGTCGTCTGTCCTGTATATTTGAAGGTTTGCGACTTCATGCCGATGTAGGAGAAGACGAGTGTCAATTCTCCCTTTTCGCCTGTTGGCACCTTCAGTGAATATTGACCGTTGAAGTCGGTCACTGTACCGGCGATGATACGTTTCTGTGCGTTCTGGAAGGTTACGTTGACACCGATACATGGTTCGGCGCTTCCTGCAAAGTCTTCCGTCACGGTACCTGACACCATTTTCTGTGCCCATGCTTGCTGCACGAGGCATATCATCAGTACCGTCAGTATGCTTTTTATTCTGTCCATATCTTCTTATATATTATAATAATAGGTGTGTGTGGATGGAATCGTGAATGGAATGATGGTCTGTCATCAGAAGAGGTCTTCGATGAAGTGTGCGGGTCCATCCTCGAACACGAATGGGAAGAAATCGTATTTAGCAGAGAACTGTACCCTCTTTCCCTCAATTCCGGTTTGTCTGTCGATAATGGCGGCAGAAAGAGCCGTTCCGTCATCATGGATATTCATGTTGGTGGAGATAATCTGGATAGTACCGTTCTGGAACTTCTGTTCCTGCTGCAGTGTGATCAGTCCTCCGTTGGTGGTCTCGCCCCAACCCAGATAGGGATAATTGTTGAACGAGGCAGTCGTGAGGGGTACGAAGTAGAGCTTTACGTATTCCGTAAAGGCTGTCTTGTCGGTCACTTCAATATTCTCAAAGAAGTCGGCACTGCCGATGGTAGCGGCATCGAGAGCCACCACTCCGGGAACCCTGTCTTCTTTGATGGCCTTTTCTACAGCCAGTGTGGTAGGGATGAGCATCAGGCAGTTGTCGGTCATGAAGGTGAAGGTGCCTGCAGAAGTGTTGGCAAGTCCAGCCTTGTTGATTAGGTTCACCCATCCGAAGAAATCTGCTGTGTCGTCCGTTCTGTTGCTGAGCATCAGTCTGACGAGTTTGCTGTTGTTCTGAGTGGCATAGTTGCCGGGGAAGAGCAGGTTTTTGTATTTGTAAGCATGTCCGTTGGTCCATCCGTTGGCATCGCCTCGGTATGACAGCGGTTCAAATTCTGCCCAAATCTGTTCCTCGGTAGTAGTGTTCGCAGCATACTCCAGTCTGTTGTTATGAAGGATGCTGTTGGTGATTTTTCCATCTTTTACATACCAGTACATCTTGAAGTCGGAAGTCAGTGTGGGCAGCACCTTGATGCCCGATTCCGGCAGCACTGAATTGCCGTCGATGGGGCTTGAAACGTGTGCGTTGATATAAGCCGACATGGTACTTGAGTTCATGCCCTTGGGCGATTCGGTAGATACGAGAACACCGCCCACACGTTCGATACCTGCATTGTTGTACAGCTGTTCGTTGTCGGCATAAAGCATGGTGTATTTCACGGCATCTGCCACGAGTGTCGAGGACATGCCCGAGTTGTTGAGCATTTCGTTGAAGTTGCTGAAGTCCTTGTACTGGAAGGCGGGTCCCGTGACAGCCCTGAACTTGGCAGGCGGAGTCAGTACGGAGCAGCCGTAGAGCACACCGTTGGAGCAGACGATACGGTCAGCTTGAGGCACTTCGTCGGTATTGAAGCTGATGATTTCTCCGGAGATGTTCTCAATCTTTCCGTTCTTGATTTCAGAAGGGAAGGCGATGCTGGCAGAGTAGACGCAGTTGCGCATGATTTCCTGCATGGTGACAGAGTCAATCTCCTCAATGCTGCTGTAGCCGCCTTCGCCCCAGTATTCGTTGAAGAAGTTCTGGAAAGCCTCGTCGGTGGGAGCAAAGATGGAGTAGGCCTGGGCGGCCAGTTGTGCTATTTGCAGATAGCTTATGACGTCTCCCCATTCGCTGTCTATATTGACCAGGGGACGGGCGTGATAATGATGGAAGAGCGAGTCGCTGGAGTTGGTCTCTCTGGTCTGTTCCTCGTCAAAGTAGTAGACCTCACTTTTGTCGTAGAGGCTCAGCAAGCGTTGGTATTTGCCTGCCTTTTTCATTTCCTGATAGATGGTCTCCATCGGTTTGAGCACTCTGTCCACCTTATATATATAGCCGTTTCTGGCTATCTGTTCGTATTCCGTCACGGCGGCGTTGGCTACGTTGAACCCTCCGTCTCCCTTCCATCCTGTTTCGGGATAGAAGTATTCGTAGTTCTCTTTGGCATCGATATTCTTGGTGGTGAACATGCGATAGGAGAAGACGGGCAGCATCCGCTCGTTGTGATAGACGCTCACCTCTTTCTGTCTGGTAGAATCGTAGGCTGTCGTGATGGCATCCTTGCTTCTGGTCCTGAACTTGTAGTAAAGACCGGCATTGAAGTTGAGTTGTTCATCTGAGGCACCATCGCCTTCCAAGGGTCTGAAGTTGGTCATCTTTTCCTTGTCGAAGGCATAATAGAGGATGTGGAATCCGATGAGTTTGCTCACTTCCTCTTGACTGAGTTGTTGAATATCTGTCGTTCCATAATTCTCCTGCAGATAGGTTTTCATGGCATTGTCATCGGGTGCCATCACGGTAAGTATTGACTTACCCTGCATGATGGTTTGCAGTCCGGCCTTGTCCACACCTTGCAAGAAGATGGAGTAGTTGCCGTCGTCTTTCAGTTCCTCGTAGATGGAACCGCCAATCCAGTTTGGCGTTTCAAAATACTCATCCAAGTCGGAACAAGAGACAGCGGAGAGAGCTGCGAGCATCGTGAGGCTCAGCGCTTTCTTTTTGAGTCCGTAGTTTGTCATTTGTTATATAATTGTTAATAATTCGTTTTAGGTTACTTGGGAGAAATTAGTCAGTTGTACGATTGGGCTTGAAGCCTCCAACGTTGTTTCTGCAATAAATGCGTTGCAAAGTTAGTGTTTTTTTTGATATTTTGCTCAAAAAAACTGAAAATGTTTCTGTTTTTCTCCGTATTCTGCATTTTTCATGATAAAATCAATGAACTTTCCCATCCTTTTTGGGTGTGTAGGATCTGTCATACTGTTGTGGAACAGGGTGAATTACACTTTAGGTGGGAAAGAAAAAAACTGCCTTTATTTCCTCGCAATGAAGAAAAGAGCTTGATAAGGTTTCATGCTGAAGGATGTTCCGCGGATGATGCTCTGTCGTGAGCAGTCTGTCGGATTCCATACTTCGAGTTGTTCGCCGGCATTACGGAAATCGGTGTCCAGAAGGTAAGGTCTGGGGCTGTGGTTGTAAATCAGATAGATATGTTCATTGGCAGTTTCCCTGTGGAAGAAACAGGTTCTGTCATCAGGCTCATTGCAACTGCTCAATCTGACGTCGGGCTTGATTCCCGCCTTGTCTAAGGCATTTGAGAGTTTTTCGCCACGGTCGCATCTCACGATAACCATCCCCTGTTTTTCCAGTTCTTTGAACATCGTTTCAGCTTCGGGTGATATATACGTCCTGTCTTGTACCGCAAGCACTTGATATGCGGGGAAATAAGGAGATGAACTGTTTCGCTGTCTCAAGCTGTTCAGGGTACAGACGTCAAAAAGGAAACCTTCGGGTATTTCGGGCAGTTTGTATGACAGAGTCTTTACGGGAGCGTCTTCTCCGAGATAGACCAATATGTCTACTACAGGCTTTCCCATCTGCATCATCTGCGTACATCTTGCCTGATACATCCAGAAGTGTTCTCTGCTGTATTTCCAAGCAGGATTATGTCTGTGGAAGATATAAGGATGCTGAGATTCGCTGTCGTCGTATTTCCTGTCGTTCCAAGGCTGGTATGAAGAAGCACACACCACGAATTCGTTGATGCCACGGCAATAGGCAAGGTTGGCTATTTTCAGCAATTCCTTCCATCCTCCGATACATTCCGTTTCTGTCGGATTGTCGCTGGTAAAATAGGGCGTGTCTGTAAAAGCCTCGCCTGATGCAATATGTTTGCCGTAGAGATGTGTTGCTGAAGCAGCGTCAAGACAGTCGTAGTTGCCGTTTTTCTGATATGCCCAGAATTCTCCTTGTGGTTTGTCCACTTTCCCGCGTGATGCGATATTGTCGTTGTTGCTTCCCAGCATAGCCTGACTGACCAGCCCCATGCCGTCTTGGTGGCATAGTTCTCTCATCGTGTCATAATATTGGTCGGCGATGGTGTTGGCAATCGTTTTTCTGAAATCACGCAAGAACTGCTCTGTTTCTTCTCTGTTCTTGACAATGAGTCCTGCCAGAGCAGGCATCCATGGCTTGATATCATATCCGCAATACTTCTTGAAGTGTTCGGGCATCTGTTCGGTCCAGTTGGCAGCTCCTGCTTCGTGGCTGTCCATATTGACCGCAGTAGGAGGGCATCCGATGGCTTTCAGTGTGTCGTATATCGGTTTGATGTATGAATGATAATGCTTTCTCACTGCCTCTGCGCGGAGTATGTCTGCCTCCAGCCATGTTGAAGCCTGCAAGGTGTCACCTTGGTATACAATCTGTTTCCTTCCATGTTTCGCATGTCCGCCAGTGGGTGCATAACCAATGATGAGCCATTTTCCCCGTTGTGTCATCTTCTTGGGATGGATAGCTCCTGCATTACCTCCTACGGGGTGGGGATAAGTTACCTCGCTTCTTAGTCCGCTTTTAACTTGCCAGTTGTCAATCATGTCAAATGCAGATAGCCGTATGTCTTTGACCAGCAGCTTGGCGTATTGATTGTTGCTGTCGGTCCAGTCGTGGATGTTCACTCTGAAAAAGCGTGCCTTGGCTACTGGAAAATTGACAGTCCTCTGTCTGCTTTTATGTCCGATGATGTTCTCTATCGCGGGCAGTTCAATGATTGTTTTCCATGTCTTTCCGTCCCTGCTGCATTCCAGTGTTCCGATAGGAGGCAGTTCGATATATTTGGCTCCGAAATATCTCTCCTGAGGTTTCCCCGGAATGTTCATGGAACCGAACGAACCTTTTCCTCTTGGATTTACAGTGTAAGAGATGGTTCTTACGGAGACCGTCTTGCCGGCATCGAAGGTGACGATGTAGGGTGAATTGTCGGTGAGTGTAATCTGTCGGTTTAGGATGCAGGTGTCCAGACCGTCGGGCAACCTGCAACGAGTCAGTTCCTTGAATCCCTCGGGGATTGTTTCTCCTTCTCGTCTTACCACTATCTCCTGCATTCCCAGTGTCTTGTCTATCCAAGGTCCGCCGGTAACGTAACCGTTAGATGCTGCTATCTGAAAGTCAAGCCCGTGGTGACAGGATTGCTGGGCAGCGTATTTCAGCATCTCCCACCAAGAGGCCGACAAGGCAGGAAAAGCACCGTCCTGTTTGCCATGCGTCTGGTCATAGTATACCACGCCTCCCACACCTGCCTCTCTGAAAGCCAGCAGGTCTGCGTTGATACCCTGTTTCGTTGTGCCTGTCTCTCCGTGAAACCACCAAACTTTTGTATGAGCTTCGGGGAGCGGATGGCAGAATGTGTGCCATAAGTCGTTCTGTGCCATCATGTTGACAGATCCTATACAGAGAAAGCACAGGATGTAAAGATGACGATAGGAAGTGGTTGTTTTGTAGATGTTAGTAGTAGTTTTCATCAATTGTTTTTATGAACTGTATTTGACATGTGCGGTGCAAAGATAGTGCAAATCGAAGACAATACAAAATAAAAAGCGTGCATTTTAGTATCTTATCGCTTGGAATATAACTCCCTTAGTCAGGAGATAACTTTTTATAGGAAACAGATGGCTAAAGACAAAAAATACACAGGCAACGACTCACGTCGGCCTGTGTACGCATTTTCCTGAAAACTCCTGTTTTGTTTACTACTCTTCTTTTTTTTCTCTGTCAGTTTATGAAAAACGACACCTCATCTTTCTTTGTTCACAGTACAAATGTCATATTTGTTTAGAGACTGTCTTGAGGGATTCAGGATTCCCTCTTTCGCATGTGTCTATGTGTTGCTTTATCCGTCGCTACGAATGTTTAGGGCCGTTTGTCCTTTCTCACGAAGGGACAATACAACAACGTCACGTATTCTCAGGTGGCAATCTATGGTAAACCACCCTTCAATAATGTTCCATTTTACCCTAACTTCCCACACTGCTGAGTTATTGGACAAACCGTGGGATATTTGAAGCATTGCAGGCTGATAGCAGAAGAATACAGGACAGGCGTTTTCGCGTACTTCATGCTCCTTGCGCCACTCCTGCTGACGGATGCCGTACAAAAAACGTGAATAAAATTTGCATACATGGCAGAAAATGATTAACTTTGCGCGCAATTTTAGATTTTACACAACAGAAACAGACTGGTAAGAGAAAAATTATGAACATATCGTATAAGTGGCTTAAGGAATACGTTGATTTCCAACTCACACCACAGCAGGTGTGCGATGCCCTCACATCTACAGGTCTTGAAGTAGATGCACTGGAAGAGGTGCAGACCATCAAGGGTGGACTCAAAGGACTTTATGTCGGAAAGGTGCTTACCTGTGAAATGCACCCTAATAGTGACCACCTGCATGTAACTACCGTTGACCTTGGACGAGAAACGCCTTCTCAAATCGTCTGCGGAGCACCCAACGTGGCAGCCGGACAGAAGGTGATTGTTGCTGACCTTGGATGCGTACTCTACGATGGCGACAAGGAGTTTGTTATCAAGAAATCCAAACTCCGTGGAGTGGAAAGCTGTGGCATGATTTGTGCCGAAGATGAGATAGGTATAGGCAATAGCCACGACGGTATTATCGTGCTGCCGGAAGATGCCGTGGTAGGACAGCCTGCAGCCGAGTATTATCATTTGGAGAGCGACTGGCTTATCGAGGTGGACATTACTGCCAACAGGGCAGACGCTCTTTCACACTGGGGCGTGGCACGAGACCTTTATGCTTATCTGAAGCAGAATGGCTATGAAACAAAATTGCACAGACCCGATACAAGCCTCTTTCATGTAGACAGCAACGATTTGCCCATAGACGTAGAGATTGAGAATACCGAGGCGTGCAAAAGATATGCTTGCGTCAGCATCAAGGGATGCGAGGTGAAAGAAAGTCCGGAATGGCTGCAAAACAAATTGAAAACCATCGGATTGCGCCCGATTAACAATATTGTTGACATCACTAACTACGTGATGATGGCTTACGGTCAGCCCATGCACTGTTTCGATGCAGACATGGTGAAGGGAAACAAAATCGTCGTCAGGACTCAGCCCGAAGGCACCAAGTTTATTACACTTGACGGCGAAGAGCATACTCTCGGAACTCATGACCTCAGCATCTGCAATGCAGAAGAACCCATGTGTATTGCCGGCATCTTTGGCGGTAAAGGTAGCGGAACTTACGAAACAACCCGCAATGTTGTGTTGGAAAGCGCTTATTTCCACCCCACTTGGATTCGAAAAAGTGCCCGCCGCCATGCGCTCAGCACGGATGCCTCCTTCCGTTTTGAAAGAGGCATTGATCCCGATGGCGTGATTTATGCCCTGAAACAGGCAGCTATCCTGTGTGAGCAGCTTGCAGGTGGCAAGGTGGCTATGGACATCAAGGATGTTTATCCCCAGCCTATCCCAGGAGCCGATGTGTGGCTTGAATACAACTATGTCGATACGCTCATTGGAAAGCATATTGAGAAGCAGACAATCAAGAATATCTGCCAGAGTCTGGAGATGAGCATTCTGAACGAGACGGAAGAGGGACTCCAACTGCACGTGCCTGCCTACAGGGTAGATGTACAGAGAGCTTGCGATGTGGTGGAAGACATCCTGCGTATATATGGATATAATAATGTGGAGATTCCCACACAGCTCAAGGGATGTCTCGTCGTGAAAGGAGATGAAGACAACAAGCACAAACTCGCCAATATCGTGGGAGAACAGCTCGTGGGATGCGGATTCAACGAGATTCTCAACAACTCGCTTACCAAAGCTGCTTATTATCAGAACACCAACCTGTGGACAGAAGAAACACTCGTGAAAATCATGAATCCACTGAGCACCGACCTCAATGTGATGAGACACACCTTGCTCTTTGGAGGACTGGAGAGTATCGAGCATAATGTCAAGAGAAAGAATGCTAACCTGAGATTTTTCGAGTTCGGCAATATCTATCATTTCGACCCTGAAAAAGCTGACCTTGAAAACCCGATGGCTGCATATAAGGAGAGTTATCATCTGGCTCTGTGGCTTACCGGAAAAAGAGTTCAGGGAAGCTGGATTCATCCCAATGAAGACAGTTCTTTCTATGAACTGGAGGCGTATGTGGAAAATATCCTTCGCCGTATAGGCGTACAGCCGGGAATGACCGTCAGAAAGAAAGCCGACAACAATATCTTCGCTGCTGCCGTGACTCTCGAAACAAGAGGCGGAAAGAAACTTCTTGACATGGGTATACTCAGCAAGAAAATCCTCAAGCAGGCTGATATCAACCAGCCTGTCTACTATGCCGAACTTGACTGGAACCAGCTGATGAAACTCGTCAGAAAGAACAAGGTTCTTTATACAGAAGTAAGCAAATATCCAGCTGTCAGCCGCGACCTTGCACTGCTCATAGACAAGCAGGTAGAGTTTGCTGAGATAGAGAATATCGCTCGTCAATCTGAGAAGAAACTGCTGAAAAAAGTGGAACTCTTTGACGTATACGAGGGGGACAAGCTGCCGGAAGGCAAAAAGAGCTATGCAGTCAACTTTATCCTGCAGGACGACGAAAAGACGCTCAACGACAAGCAGATAGATGCAATTATGCAGAAACTCATCAATAATCTCAAAAACAAGTTGGGAGCAGAATTGAGATAAAAACAAATTAACAATATAACATCAAGATTTATATGGGAAGAGCTTTTGAATACCGTAAAGCTGCCAAGCTGAAAAGATGGGGACACATGGCCCGCACGTTTACCAAGATTGGAAAACAGATTGCCATCGCCGTGAAGGCTGGCGGTCCTGAACCAGAGAATAACCCGACGTTGAGAGCTATCATTGCCAATGCCAAGCGCGAAAACATGCCGAAGGATAATATCGAACGCGCTATAAAAAATGCAATGGGCAAGGACCAGAGCGAATACAAAGAAGTGACATACGAGGGATATGGACCTCACGGAATTGCCATCTTCGTCGATACCTTGACCGACAATACCACACGTACCGTGGGAGACGTACGCTCTGTCTTCAATAAATTCAATGGTAACCTCGGTACACAGGGTAGCCTTTCCTTCCTCTTCGACCACAAGAGTGTTTTCACTTTCAAGAAAAAGGACGGACTTGACATGGACGAGATGATTCTTGATCTCATTGACTATGGGGTAGAGGATGAGTTTGACGAGGACGAGGAAACGGGAGAAGTAACAATCTATGGTGACCCCAAGAGCTTCGGAGATATTCAGAAACATCTTGAAAGTGAGGGATTTGAGGTTACAGGAGCTGAGTTTACCCGCATACCTAACGACCTGAAGGAGGTGACCGAGGAACAGCGCGAAACCATTGACAAGATGGTAGAAAAGCTGGAAGATTTTGACGACGTACAAACCGTTTATACCAACATGAAGCCCGCGGAAGAATAATCCAAAGCTTTGACATGACTATAGCAAGTTTCGCATGTCTGAGACCTGCTGTCAGTTGACAAGTTGACAAGTTAATAGCCCAACCGCAAAGAGGCGGCAACGGTTAGAACTCGTCAACTTGTCAACTTTTTATTTGTCAACTTATGTCTCCTTTTTACTACTTGCGAAATAACTTAACTATTGATAGTCCTTGTCCGTATATACCGCTTCCCACAACACCGTTTCAGGATGTGTGGCAGAATGATAGGTATAAGCAAAACGATAGTGGGCATCCATATAGACTTTCATCTCGGTGGAGTTGCGCAGTCCCGCCAATAAAGAACTTGCCAACTGCTCCTTGCTGCGTTCTATCACCTCTTCGCTGTCGGCATGCCCCTTCACTGTATAGTGATAATGAATGGTAAGGGTGCCGGAGTCAAAGGTCAGACTGTCTAATGTCACCACTTCATTAATGGGCACAGGACATTTCTTCTTGGTATACTCACGCGCCTCGCGCTGACAACGCTCAGGAAGTGATTCCTGACATCCGACCATCAGCCACATACCAGCCAAAAACAAGCCGACTATCATCACTGTCCTGATAGGTCTTCTCATATTTCTTACCATTTGTCTTTTCATGTTTCTTGTCGTATGTTTTTTCATGTTACTTGTCATTTGTCTTTTCTGGTTTCTTGTCATTTGTCTTTTCTGGTTTCTTGTCATTTGTCTTTTCGGTTTCCGAAAGTTCTTTGTATTTGTTTTCTCCCTTCTCTGTTTCCACCCACAAAGGTACTGTAAATCTGAGACATTCCAAAAATTATTGTGGAAAAATGTTGGAAATATCAAATTATTTCTTTAACTTTGCGGCTTAAAAAGCATTCACATATCATGGACCATATACGCAACTTCTGCATTATAGCTCATATTGACCACGGAAAGTCTACCCTTGCTGACAGGCTACTTGAATATACTAAAACCATTCAGGTTACTGCCGGACAGATGCTCGATGACATGGACCTCGAAAGAGAAAGAGGTATCACTATCAAAAGTCATGCTATTCAAATGGAGTACAACTATCAGGGCGAGAAATATATCCTCAACTTGATCGACACTCCTGGACATGTGGACTTTTCCTACGAAGTGTCAAGAAGCATCGCCGCCTGTGAGGGCGCTTTGCTGGTAGTGGATGCTACACAGGGAGTACAGGCACAGACCATCTCCAACCTCTATATGGCTATCGAACACAATCTGGAAATCATACCGGTTATCAACAAGATAGACATGCCAAGTGCCATGCCCGAAGAGGTGGAAGACGAGATTGTTGACCTCATAGGATGCAAACACGAAGACATCATACGTGCCAGCGGAAAGACTGGTGAAGGCGTGGAGAGCATTCTGAATGCCGTAGTAGAACGCATACCCCATCCCGAAGGTGACCCCAGGCAACCTTTGCAGGCGCTGATATTCGACTCCGTCTTCAACTCCTTCAGAGGCATAATAGCATATTTCAAAATCGTCAATGGAGAAATACGCCAGGGAGATAAGGTGAAATTCTTCAATACCGGAATGGAATATGTGGCAGACGAGGTAGGAGTGCTCAAGATGGACATGATTCCCAGAAAAGTTCTCAGTACAGGAGACGTAGGCTATATTATCAGTGGCATCAAGAACAGCAAGGAGGTGAAGGTGGGCGATACCATCACACATACGCAAACCCCATGCCAGAAGGCTATTTCCGGATTCCAGGAGGTGAAACCGATGGTTTTTGCCGGTGTCTATCCTATTGACCCATCTGAATATGAAAACTTGCGCTCGTCACTCGAAAAACTCCAGCTTAACGATGCTTCGCTGACTTTCTCGCCGGAGTCGTCTGTCGCTCTCGGTTTTGGCTTCCGTTGCGGATTCCTTGGACTTCTGCACATGGAAATCATACAGGAACGACTGGATAGGGAGTTCAATATGGATGTCATTACCACTGTGCCGAACGTCTCCTATCTTTGTTATGACAAGCAGGGGAATGTCAAGGAGGTACACAATCCTTCGGGACTGCCCGACCAGACCATGATAGACCATATAGAAGAACCCTATATCAGGGCTTCCATCATCACGGTGGCTGACTATATCGGTCCCATCATGACGCTCTGTCTCGACAAGCGAGGCGAACTGATTGACCAGCAGTATGTAAGTGGAAACAGAGTGGAACTACATTTCATGATACCTCTTGGCGAGATTGTCATTGACTTCTACGACAAACTGAAGAGTATCTCCAAAGGATATGCTTCGTTTGATTATCATGTAGATTGTTTCCGACCTTCCAAACTTGCCAAACTCGATATCCTGCTCAATGGTGAACCTGTGGACGCTCTTTCTACACTCACTCATCAGGACAATGCCGTTACCTTCGGCAGACGAATGTGCGAAAAACTCAAGGAACTCATTCCAAGGCAACAGTTTGACATCGCTATTCAGGCTGCTATCGGTGCCAAGATTGTGGCGAGAGAAACCATTAAATGTGTACGTAAGGATGTGACTGCCAAGTGCTATGGTGGCGACGTCAGCCGAAAGAGAAAGCTGCTTGAAAAGCAAAAGAAGGGCAAAAAGAGGATGAAGCAGATTGGCAACGTAGAGGTGCCGCAAAAGGCATTCCTCGCGGTGCTTAAACTGGATTGACATCCGCTTATTATCGACTGTTTACCAAAAATCTTATAATAAAAGGAGGAATAAACTATGACAAACTCTACTTTGACAACAAGAGACATTGCCAGGGAACTGGCACGCCGCTACAGTACCATGACTCACGATGAGCTTGACGTGCTGGAAAGTGTACTGGTACCCATGAAGTTCCAGAAGGGAGAGGTGGTGCTGCGCGAAGGAGACACCTGTACCAACATGTACTGGATTGTAAAAGGTCTGCTCAGACAATTCTACTTCAAGAATGGAAAGGAACTGACAGAACACATGGCAACAGAAAACAATATCGTCATGTGTATTGAAAGTCTCTTCAAAGAGGAGCCTACACGTCTTCAGATTATGGCTCTCGAACCAACTACGGTCTGTGCCTTGCCCCGACATCTTCTGGAACAGGTTGCCATGAAGAGTGTAAACATCCAGATTCTCTACCGAAAGATATTGGAAGAATCGCTCATTCAGAGCCAGATACATGCTGACATGCTGCGTTTTGAAACAGCACAGGACAGATATTCCAAGTTTGTCAAATTGCAACCACAGCTTGTTCTCCGTGCACCTCTGGTCTATATTGCCAACTATCTGCAGATGACTCCCGAAACCCTCAGTCGTGTACGTACGTCGGTACTTCTGGAAAAATAAATCCTTCCTTTCTCTTGCTTAGAAAAGAAGAAAAAGGAAGGACCATGCTTATCCTATAAGGAGCTGAAGCGTTCGATAAGGCGTTTCCTATAGAGCCTACCCGTTTTGATATAATCGATTTTGTCGAAAGGAGGAAAGAGCCGACATATATTGTCGCTCACCTCCATGAGGTAGTTGATATTGATGATAAACTTCTGGCTGACTTGCACGAATCGGCTGTCAAGTGCCAGCAGATTCTCGTTGTTTGTATTACGTTTCAGTCGGAGAGGTTGCTGCATTCCGGCTATCACAACTTCCCATATACGCTGTTCATGGTTGTACTGGAACAATCCGATATCCTTGATGTGTACCACACGGAAATCTACCATGTTGGTATAGAATAGCAGCTTGCCATTCTGCTCTTTGTGCAAGATGTTTTCTGCTGTCTCCTTGCCATCGTTTTGGCTGGCTGAAAGAACCCTGCCGATAATCAAGTCAAGCTCTTCGTCGTCGATAGGTTTCATCAGATAGTCATACGCCCTGTTTCTGAAAGACGGAAGCATATAGTGGCTGAAGGCGGTATACATCACGACATGGCAGTTTTGGGATATCAGGTCATTGATGTGTTCCAGAAAATCTACTCCTGAATAATCCGGGAGTTCAACGTCAAGAAACAGCAAGTCTGGGCGTACCTCACGAACCAGCTTCATGCCTATTTCGCCGGTAGTGGCAGTCCCGCATACTTCAATCTCGTTGTATTTCTTCAGTTTCTCTACAAGGCAGATAGTTGCCGTGGTGTCGTCATCGATGATGATTGTTCTCATAGGTTCAAATTTATACATTTCCTTGAATTTCGTTTTCTCTCTATTTATTTTTCCTCAACAACAAGGTCATTTTCCTGTTTGTCAGTTCTTTACCATTGTCGAGTTGAAATATCTGATAGACGATGGGATGTGCAGACTGGCACAGCAGCCAATGATCTGTCCGTCCTCGCCCTCCAGGTTGCTAAGGTTAAATCGCATGCCATCGGCAGCCTTGTTACGCTGGTTGATGAGCATGATGGTTTGGCGGATGATATTCAGTCCGGTCTTGCCCTTGCGTCCGTCGATATAACGGATGTCAAATCCGGGACCATTATCAACGATACGGATGTCGGTACCCTTCTCGTCGATGTCTACTATTATCTTCAGTTCTTGATGTCCTTCGCGGTTCTTGACACCGTGGAGGATGGCGTTTTCTACGAGTATCTGAATGAACATCGAGGGCAGGAAAATCTGCGAGGTTTCGCTTTCGGGTGGCGTTTCCATGACAAAGTCGAAATCTTCGCCCAGCAATATCCTTTCTAATTCTACATAACGTTTGACGAAATCAAGTTCCTTGCTGAGGCAGATATATTCCTCGCTCACCATGTTCAGGTTTTGTCTGATTAGTTTTACAAGGTCCATGAGCAAGTCCTTTTCTTCCTGGTTGCTCGTCTTCAGCCTTGTATTCAGCAGGTTGAAGACGAAGTGGGGCGAAATACGCTGGCGGGCATTGGCAAGACGCAGGGACATCACGTCGATGTTGTTTTGCAGCCGTCGTTTGCGCATGTAGATGGTGCCTATTATGATCAGACTCAGCAGGATAACAACGATACACGATGTGCTCCAGTACAGGTTGCGGGTGCGTGTGAGTGCCAGATTCTTCTCTTCGATGGCGAGCTTATGGTGCAGCCGGAGGGTGTCTTCGGTCAGTCGAGTCATGATTTCTATCGAACGCATCTTGGTCTTGTTATGTTCGGCAGAATCATTGAATGCATGGTTGCTCAACAGCTGTTTGTAGGCACTTCGGTAATCCCCTTTCATGACGTAATAGTCTTTCAGATAGCGGTTGCGAATCTCCATGATGTTGTGGTCGGAAACTGTGGAAGAGTCGCTTTCGGAGTCCAGAATCCGTTCCACTTCCTGATAGTTCCCCTTGCTCATGGCTATGCCGATGCGGATGGTGTTGGCATAGAACACTCCCAAATCAATATTCATCTCCTTGAAATATTGTTCGGCAGGTTTGAGATAATACATCGCACTGTCCAGTTGGTAGAGGTTCAGAAAGACATCTGCCAGATTGATGTAACAGGAGTGCATGTCGACAGACTTCTCTTCATGCCGAGAGCTGATATAGTGTCTCAGTTCCGTAAAGTATTTCAGTGCGCATTGGTAGTCTCCTTTGAAATAGCATAGATTACCGTAGTTGTTCAGAAAGTATACCACCATGTTCGGTCGCAGTTCTTGTCGGCGTTCTTCGGTCAGCTGGTAGAAGTGTTCCGCCATCTCAAAATCCTTCATCATGGTATAGATTTGTGCCAGTCCCATATACAGGGAGGTAATCTTGTTTTTGGGCAGCTGAAGAGAATCGGCAAGAAGCAGGGCGCGGCGATACCAGTGGGCAGCTTTGGGCAGGTCGTCATGGAAGACGTAGGTGTCTGCGAGGTTGGCTGCCATGTCGGCTGCATAGTCCATGCGGTCGCTTTGCATCACCTTTTCATAAGCCAAGGAGGCATATTTGGTGGCGCTGTCATTCGACTGCCTCAGATGGTAGTAGTAGCCGGATATGGTGGAATAGGCAGATGCCTCCAGACCACGAGTGCGGGCTGTGGAAGGTCTTTTCCTTACAAAGTGAAGGGCACGCCAGGCATAGGGCAGGGCAGATTCGGGAGACGAGCCAGCCACCAGTTTTCGGCTTTTTAGTAGATAATAATCATAGAAAGTCAGGCTGTCCGGAGCATGTTGACACAGACTGTCGCATACTCTCAGCACATCCTTGCCGCCGTGGAGCAGCGAGTCGCTGAGAGCCATCAATCGCTTCATTTCTTCTTCGCTGTGGCGTTCGTTGCGGTTGCAATGCTGGCAAGACGCCAGTTCCATGAGGAATGCCAACGGAATAATCAAGCCGAGAAGACAAACGATAGCTGGTCGCTTCCTGATTAAGGAGTTTAGTTTGTTGTCTTTCAATGGGTATAGTTAATAAAGTTGACGTTTTTTTGCTTAGATATGATTTCCAAGTGCAAAAGTAATAAATATTTTCCGATAATCAGAATACAAACAGAGGAGATTTTTATACAATACTAATAATTTGTTCCCCAAAAGGGGCAAGATACTGACGGATAGAAAAAAATATCCTTTCAAATGAGCAGATTTACAATTTTATTGTGTAATTTTGTAGCCTGAAATCAAGATTACGCATTTTTATGGTTTATAATATTTTCAAGGGACTGGGCATCGCCCTTATCACTCCCTTCAAACAAGATGGTTCCGTAGATGAGGAAGCACTCGTCAAACTGGTGGAATATCAGTTGCAGAACGGAGCCGATTTCTTCTGTATTCTCGCGACGACAGGCGAGACTCCCTGTCTTACCAAGGAAGAAAAAGCAACAATCAAGGAACTGGTCGTACGTACCGTGCGCCACAGGGTACCTATTCTGATGGGATGTGGCGGTTTCAATACAGCAGCAGTAGTTGAAGAACTCAAGACGGGAGATTTCTCGGGTATTGATGGAGTGCTCAGCGTTTGTCCCTATTATAACAAACCTTCACAGGAAGGTCTTTATCAGCATTTCAAGGCCATTGCCGCTGCAACCAAACTGCCTGTTGTTCTCTACAACGTGCCAGGAAGAACGGGAGTCAATCTGAAGGCTGAAACCACCGTGCGTCTGGCTCGCGACTGCAAGAATATTGTAGCCATCAAGGAGGCGAGTGGCAATCTGGAACAGGTAGACGAGATTATCAAGAACAAGCCTGCCGATTTCGATGTCATCAGTGGTGACGATGCACTGACTTTCCCCATGGTTTCCTGCGGTGCAGTGGGTGTCATCAGCGTGATTGGCAATGCCCTGCCAAAAGAGTTCTCTAAGATGATCAGGCTGGAGTTCCAGGGCGAATACGAGGCTGCCAGAAAGATACATCATCGGTTTACCGACCTTTTCGGATTGCTCTTTATCGATGGCAATCCGGCAGGTGTCAAAGCGATGCTCCACGAAATGGGATTCATCGAGAACGTGTTGCGCCTGCCTTTGGTTCCCACACGTATCTCTACTCTCCAGCGAATGAGTGAAATCATGAAGGAACTGAAAATCTGACCCAATCATCCTGAAGCATCAATAATCTCGGTTATACACAACGATTATCCGACGATTACTGTAAGGAAATATGAAAAAATCAGATTTTTCAGAAAATAGTAGCAAAAAAAATTGCAGGTTACAAAAAAAGATAGTACCTTTGCACCGCATTTAACGAAAACGGCTCCTTAGCTCAACTGAATAGAGCATCTGACTACGGATCAGAAGGTTATAGGTTTGAATCCTATAGGAGTCACTTTCTAATCTAAATGCTTTCCATTCTAAGGTTTGGCTCCTTAGCTCAACTGAATAGAGCATCTGACTACGGATCAGAAGGTTATA
>CAMAHD010000009.1 GCA_945834405.1 uncultured Prevotella sp.
GGTCTCTTTTCATGTTTGCAATGGTTTTGTTATGTTTGCAATGGTTTTGTTATGTCAGCAAAAGATTGGCTACATGTCAATGGATTGGTAATATGTGTCAAAGGATTTGCTGCATGTCAATGGATACTTGGTTTATTCAATGATGATACGTCCTTCTATCTTGGCATCAACGACGATGCCTTGTTTCATCATGTCTCTGAAGTAGTTGGCAATGATGAAACGAGTATCATACTGTTCGCCTTTTGGTGCCACATAGTCGTGTTTTTTCGTAAAGGCATACATCTTGTCATTGCCTTCCGCCAGATAATCTATCGTAACAATTCGGTAGTCTTTGTCGGGGACAATCGTTTCCTGGTGCAGGCGGGCACTTGTCAGTTTCTTATTCTTGGAAATTCTCAACTCCACTCCATGGCTGACTCCCTCACCTCCTACGGCCGCCATATTCTCAAATAGTTCTGTCAGTTCAGAACCTTTGAGGGTCAGGAAGACAATCTTGTTCTCAAAGGGTGCAACCTCAAGAACATCACCGAAGGTGACTTCACCTTGAGGAAGGGAAGCGCGGATGCCACCCATATTGCAGACGCCCATGACGGGATTTTCGCCCAGCTGGCGTGCAGCATAGACGAGAATGTCTGCATATAGATTAGAGAGCAGACTCTCCGGCCGTTCCCCCTTCATCTGTCTGGCAGCATGTCCTACAACAGGCTTGACAATGCTGTCGACAGCAGCAGAGTAGGGCTTCATCCATTCTGTCACGTCCGACGGAATATGTTCGTCGTAAGAGTCATCCACTAAGAGTTGGGTTCGCTTGACATCCGTTACATTCCATGAAGAACTACAGGCAATAGTGGAGATGGAAAGAATGGTGGCAAAACAATATGGTGTTAGTCTAATCATGTTCTAAAACGTATCAAAACCTAAGATATATTGATGCAAAAGTACAAAAAAGCCGTCTTTCAGCAAAAAAAAAGAGGTAAATATTGGTTGTTCGGTAAAAAAAACGTAACTTTGCACCGCAATTCTGCGTAATCGCTGGCAGGAAGTAACGAGTTGCCTGTTATGTTGCGTGAGAATGTCAAACCAAACAAATTATCTTTTTAACAAATGGATTTAATCAAAGTTGCCGAAGAGGCATTTGCTACTGGCAAGAAATTCCCCGAATTCAAGTCGGGTGACACCATTACCGTTGCTTACAAGATCATCGAGGGTAACAAGGAGCGTATTCAGCTTTATCGTGGTGTCGTTATCAAGATTTGTGGCCAAGGTGACAAGAAGCGTTTCACTGTTCGTAAGATGTCAGGAACCGTTGGTGTAGAGCGTATCTTCCCCATCGAGTCTCCCAATATTGACAGCATCGAGGTGAACAAGCGTGGTAAGGTACGTCGCGCCAAGCTGTACTATCTGCGTGCTCTTACTGGTAAGAAGGCCCGTATCAAGGAGAAGAGAACTGCCACAGCAGCCAACTAATCCGATGTTGGAAAAAGTCTTGTTTCAACAAGAAACAATCCATAAAAAGCAAGTCCTGGTGGCTTGCTTTTTTGGTTGGATTCCCTTCCTTTCAGGGATGTTTAAAACACCGGAGGGCATCTTGACCTTAGGTTTATGAACCGTTTGTTCTTTTATCTACTTGCGAACCAATGGCTATCTGTCGAAGTGTACAGTATAATTGTTTTTATTATCGTCACTTAGAAAAAGAGAACAAATATTGTGTAATTCATGAAAAATGAGTAACTTTGCGCTCGTTAGAACGATAAGAAGTTTTCAGTAGAAATTATAAAAACCAAATAGTAATGAAAGAATTGCAATTAAAGTACGGATGCAATCCGAATCAGAAGCCCTCTCGCATTTTCATGGAAGAGGGAGAATTACCTATTGAAGTGTTGAACGGACGTCCAGGATATATCAATTTTCTGGATGCCTTCAACAGTTGGCAGCTGGTTAAGGAGTTGAAGGCAGCGACAGGTATGCCCTCAGCAGCTTCATTCAAGCATGTCTCCCCCGCAGGTGCTGCCATTGGACTTCCTTTGAGTGATACCTTGAAAAAGGTATATTTCGTAGATGACCTGAAGGCAGAGCTGTCGCCTGTTGCCTGTGCCTATGCACGTGCCCGTGGAGCAGACCGCATGAGTTCTTATGGCGATTTCGTTGCATTGAGTGATACCTGCGACGAGGCTACTGCCTTGCTTATCAAGCGTGAGGTGAGCGATGGTGTCATTGCACCCGATTACACCCCCGAAGCCCTTGAGATACTAAAAGCCAAGCGCAAGGGTACGTATAATGTCATCAAGATAGACCCCAATTATGTTCCTCAGCCTATCGAGCGCAAGCAGGTATTTGGCATCAGTTTTGAGCAGGGTCGCAACGAGGTGCGCCTGGACGACCCCGCCTTGTTCGAGAATATTCCCACTCAGAGCAAGACCTTTACCGAGGCAGCCAAGCGCGACCTGATGATTGCTTTGATTACCCTCAAGTATACTCAGAGCAACTCTGTCTGCTATGTGAAAGATGGACAGGCTATCGGTATAGGCGCTGGTCAGCAGAGCCGTATACACTGTACCCGACTGGCAGGTAACAAGGCCGATATATGGTGGCTTCGTCAGCATCCCAAAGTGATGAATCTCCCCTTTGTGGATAACATCCGTCGTGCCGACCGCGATAATACCATCGATGTATATATCTCTGAAGACCATGATGATGTGCTGTGCGATGGCGTATGGCAGCAGTTCTTCAAAGAGAAGCCAGAGGTACTTACCTTGGAAGAAAAGAAAGAGTGGATAGCTCAGAATACAGGTGTTGCCCTGGGTAGCGACGCATTCTTCCCCTTTGGCGACAATATTGAGCGTGCCCACAAGAGCGGTGTCAACTATATTGCCCAGGCAGGCGGTTCTGTACGCGATGACCATGTTATTGAGACATGCGACAAGTATGGAATCACGATGGCATTTACAGGTGTCCGACTCTTCCATCATTAATTGCTCAGAATATTCGGCTCTATCATCCACTTAACAGGACGGCTATGGCAGATATTGACGATATCATTGCGGGTGGAGGTCTGGTGTTCAAAGGAGCCCCGAAGGGAGACCCTAATGAAGGCAAAATCAAGACCAAGGCCAAGAAAAAGAAGTATATCACGGGTGCCCATGGCAGCGGCTCAGCCAAGCAAAAGGCAAAATACAGAGAACAGCGCGCCAACAGGCACAAACGATAATTCCTCTCTCACTCCCCAACCCCCAGTACTGGTTGGGGAGGTTCTAACATACTAATACTTTTTAACCATGACAAAACGGTTTCTTTCATTTTTCGCGCTTGCTTTTCTTTTTGCAAGCATGAGCTTTTCACAGACAGTCTATACCGCTACTTCAGACGGTTCTCTTTATACTGCGCCGGCTTCTGCAGCATCGCACATGCCTTATAACAAGACCGACAAGACTATAACTATCGGCAACAAGTCTTTTCCCAGTGCCAGTATAGACAGCGTGATGTTCCATTTCCCTGACATGCCTTTTTTAGGCGGTGACATCTCTTTGCTTACAGACTATCAGTCGAAGGGAGCCAAGTATTGTGATACCGATGGCAATCCAGTCAACGATGTGCTTGACTATTTCAAGAGCCAGGGGTGGAATGCCTGTCGTGTGCGTTTGTTCGTTGATCCTGCCAATGCCTCAGATACCGACAAGAAAGGCGGTGTCAAGCAAAGTCTGGACTATGTGAAAACGCTGGGCAAGCAGATTAAGGACGCCGGATTCCTTTTCATGCTCGATTTTCATTATTCCGATTCCTGGGCAGACCCAGGCAAGCAAACCTTACCCAAGGCATGGAGCGGACAGACAGCCACTCAGTTAGCTACTACCATTTACGATTATACCGTAGAGAGTCTGAACGCATTGAAGGAAGCTGGCGCTCATCCCGACTTCATCCAGATAGGCAATGAAATAACCTATGGAATGCTCTGGCCTTCAGGACATATCTATCCAGCCGGAGGCGGTCAGGATGGCGGGACATGGGCGAACTTCAGCAGTTATCTGAAGAATGCTTCTTCCGCCTGTCGTAAGGCCTGTCCCGATGCCAAAATCATCATCCATACAGAGATGAGTCGCAGTGCCAATCCCGGCAACTTCTACAATCAGGTCAAGAACTATGATATCGACTATGATATTATCGGCTTAAGCTATTATCCTGCTTATCATGGCAATCTTTCTACACTCAACAGTGTGTTGACAACGCTGGAAACCCAGCATCCCACCAAAACCATTATGATTGTAGAAACCGGTTACAGCTACAAGTGGGCAATGCCCGGAACCACCTTCGACTATACTGCCACCTATCCTTATTCTGAATCAGGACAGGCTCTCTTTGTTACCGATCTGGTAAGCACCTTGAAGAAACATTCCAAGGTAAAGGGACTTTTCTGGTGGTGGGCAGAAGCCAATGAGTGTGGTATACCTTATACCAATGCAGTAACCAGTGGCTGGAACAATGCAGCTCTCTTTGACCAACAAACAGGTAAGGCTTTCAAGGCTCTCTCCGAGATGAAGGCATTTGTCAAATGAACTTAAGGATAAGTAGCTTCATGATGAAAGAAAAACTTTTTCGTTCAGTCCTGGCAGGGACTTTACTGATGGCTGGTTTGCTGCATGTGCAAGCCCAACAGCCCCCACAGCGAGTCGTGGTCAACAAGGTTTGGTATGGTGATGCAATGGGATATGGCAGCGGTGATGTGATGTACCGTGAAACCTCTTATTACAATGCAGACATGCATCTGTCTGTAGTAACAAAGAGCGGACGTGAACATGACACCAACCGTTTTAAAATCAGCGATTATACTCGCTATGAGTACAATGAGAAGGGAGGTGTCAGCCGTCAGGTGCACTATCAATACGGTGTGTATGATTACGGTGATTGGGCACCGGAAAAACGCAATGAAACTCTATATGTTTATGATGCCAAAGGCAGACTGACAGAAGAAAAGGAGATCTATTACTATACTACCGGTCAGACCACAACCACCTCGCAATATACTTATGATGGCGAAGGAAATGTAGCAACCAAGCAGGTTCTCTCCATGTATGATGAAGTGACTCTCCGTTATTCCGACTATGTAGCTCCTGGCAAGCCTGGACGTATCGAATCAACGGGCATGTATGACGGCGACAACTATACTGCACTGCTCAGTTATGACGCGCATGGAAACAAGGTGAAGGAGGAACAGTATGCCGCCGGAAGTACCGGCTCTCTCAGACAAGTGGAGCAGTGGGAATATGATGCCGACTCCAATCCGCTTTCCTACATCAAGTATTCTTTTTTTGACGATGGCACCAGCTATGCTTCATGCAAGACCGAGTATAGCTTTGTAGACGACAGTCATAACCTCATCCGCTGTGAGGATTACACCTCCTTCGATGGTGTAGAATGGTACAGCAACGGCGTACCCTACGTGATGGAATATGTCGACTTTTCCGGCAAGGCAGACCAGGTTCGTGTCGAATCATCTGCCTCTCTCGCTCCGGAAGGTATCAACTGCGTAGATATCAAGTTCAGTGCTCCTGCGTGCGTACAGACAGAAGCCGACCCAAAGGCCGTTATTTTCCGTAATGGTGAAGTTATAGACACCATCAGTCTGGGCGTGTCATCCTTTTCTTCTGAAGCCCAGATAGCCAGCGTTCATTTTGTCGACAAGGATGTGTACAATGGAGAGTACGATTATTTCGTACAACCCCTGTTGGCCACAGCCGATGGTGGTAGTCGCGGTTATCATATCTCCTCACTCATGCCTGTCAGCCTGCAGTTGCCTCTTCCCCAGGTGCAGCAGTTGGCTGTTTCTTCTGCCTATAAGAAAAAGGTGGGTTCTGGTTTCAATGCGAAGACCCAGCGTTATGCCACCTTCTCATGGGTCAATCCGGACTATCCTGCCAGTTATGGTTTTATCAGTAATGATTTGATGTTGGGCGATGTCCAGCAGTCCGAGATACAGACAGCTGATGCCCAAGCCTCCTCTTTGGAGTGCCTCGTTGAATATGATACTGAGGTATGGGTGCTGAGCCGTTTCAGATACGGTAAGGCATTGTCCGACAGAATCATGGTAAGCTTGACTGACCTTGACCGGCTGATAGAGACAGGTATTCACGATGCTACCTCTGCTGATGGTGGTATAGTCAGCTTTAGCCATGGAACGGTGCAGATACATGAAGGTGTTTCACAAGCCACGCTTTTCAGAGCTGATGGCTGTCCTGTAACCACCCTTTCAGCAGGTAGTTGTCTGGACCTGACGGTATTGCCGGTTGGCGTGTATCTGCTCTACACGAAGCACGATGGCAGAAACCATGTTTATAAATTCACTAACCAATAATGCAAAACATGAAATGGATTATCTACGTACTTGCGCTTTTTCTTTCCACTGCAGCAGTCTGTGCCCAGAACTCTGGTTCGGGTGTTGTTGTCCTCAAGTCTCCCAATGATTATCAGGTGTTGTCCATATCGCCTAACGGAAAATGGGCATGTGGCAATTATTCCGACTTTAACGCCTCCAAATACGGATTCCGTTGGAATCTGGAGAGTGATGAAATAGAGATGTTGGATGCCGCCATTGAGAGCGAGGCATGGAGCGTGTCAGACAATGGAATCATTGCGGGTATGTTCTCCGATACGGAATATAAGTCAAACCACTCTGCCACCAAGTTGCCCGGTTATTATGCCGATGGCAAGTGGCACCGCATGGAACTGCCCTCCCTCATTCAGGTGCAGGGTGGCTATTGCTATTCCGTAAGTCCTGATGGACATTATTTTGCCGGCGTGGTAGATAATGGAATAGACTATCTGGCTGTTATATGGAAGGACGGTCGCATATCCAGACAACTCAACACTTCTGGCGTTGCCATTCCCTACGCAGTCTCTCCCGATGGACAGTCTGCGGCAGGCTGGCTTTCTTTCAATGATGAGCGGAAAGCCTGCTATTGGGGCAGTGACGGTTCTGCCACCATCCTTTCTTCCTATGCATCCATATGGTCTACTGGCCGTAAGTTCTCCCCCGATGGAAAGAAACTGCTGTTTTGGGGAGGCTGGGACAAACAGGCTACGGATAGTCCCCGGCTGTTATGCCTGTATGATGTAGAGACCAAGGAGATAGGAAGCGTGGCTCCCACCAATGGAGACAACAACTTTCGCTTTTACGACATCAGCAACAACTGCACCTTGGTTGGCGAAGAGTCCTACAGGGCATATATCCATACCAATGGTCAAGGTCAGTATGTAGAAGACCTGATGAGGGAATATGGTCTGGACCCCTCCAAGATGGGCATCTACATGATGGAGGGAACCGATTATTATCAGTTGTTCCGTGCGCAGAGTATTTCCGCCGACGACCGTGTGATGGCGGTACTCTATTATAATGATGGCAAGGATGAGAATGGCAGCAGCTCCGTATCTATGCAGACCATGATACTGAAGCTGAACCAAGCTCTTCAGCAGGCACCCCCCGTAGGGGTCAAGGCCAGTCAGTTGTCCGATGTCAATGTAGCCCGTATCACATGGAAAGCTCCCTTGGGTGTGCAGCATATCAAGGGCTATCATGTGTATCGTGACGGTGTACGCCTGACGGATTCCGCAGTAGAGGAGGAAAGCTATATGGACACGCAGCTCCCCTATGGCACTTACCGGTATGTCGTTACTGCCCTTTATGAGCAGGGCGAATCGGAGGCGAGTGATACCGTGAGCGTAGCTATCTGTGAGAAACAGATACAGATGCCTACCGCTCTCTTTGCCCGTCAGCAGGGATATAACCGCCTCTTTATCCAGTGGGAAAAGCCGCTGTCAAACTTGATTAACAAGGGATATACCGATGAGAACAGTGCCAATGTACAGGGTTTTGGCGTATCACAGGACGACTTTTCCTTTGAGTGTGCCATCCGATTTGATGCCGCTGAAGTGGCAGCTTATGGTAACAGTCTCCTGAAAAGTGTGGATTTCTACCCCATGAACGAAGGCAGCAGTTGGAAGGTCAATGTCTATACTCATCGCACAGACGGTCAGTTGCAGTTGCTTGCCACTTACCCTGTTTCCCAAGCATTGGTCTATGGTAAGAAGAATACTGTTGTCTTTGATGCCCCTCTGCCTCTGCCAGAAGGCGATATGCTGGTAGCCGTTCAAGTGCATGTGCAGAAAGCCTCACAGAATATCGTCGGTATGGATTTCGGAAAGACCGTCAAAGGCTATTCCGACCTGATTCGCGCAGAGGGTGAGAGCGATTTCTATTCTGTATCAGATGCAGTAGGAAGTTCCGGCGTCATGTATGATACCTCCTGGCTGATACGTGCAGTCCTGACTCCGGCAGAGGCGTCAGCAGATATAGATGACGTAGACCATTATGTCATCGTTGCAGATGGGGCAGAAGCCGATACTACCCGTGAGCAGAGTTATTCTCTTGGTCAGCTGTCTCCGGGAGAGCATCAGATAGGCGTGCGTGCTGTCTATGCTGACTCCCGTCAGAGTGGCACCCTTTCAGTCCCTGTCGTCTTGACGGATAAGAAAGAACTCCTGAAGGGCATCGATGACGTTCAGGTGGAGAATACGGGCAACACCACTATCACAGCCACCTGGCAACAGCCACTTGACATGGATTCTACCTGGGTGTCATACGCCGGCGAACAGCCTTCTGATTTGGGTGTCATGGGACCGGCAGAGAATAATTATAACCTGATGGCGGCAGCCATCTATCCAGCCAAGATGTTCAGGGGATATGAAGGATATGAAATTCGTTCCGTCCGTTTCTTCCCCCTCAGTGATGCAGTCTATACCTTGATGCTGTATAATGATGACGGCCAACTCTGTGAGGTTGAGGCAGAAAACTATACCATCGGTCAATGGAACACCGTCATTCTGCCCGAACCTGTACGAGTTGAATACGGCTGCAACTATACCTTGGTCATCGACTGCTTTGATGTTGCGCCCGAATCCTATACCATTGCGGTTGACACCAACAGTCCTGTCATCAACTATTCAGACCTCTATTCAGAAGACGGAAGTGCGTGGATGTCTTTCAGCGATGCCGCCATCTATGCCAACTGGATGATGGGTCTGAACCTGTCGGCTCCCGAGGGGCTTGAACTGCCGGTGAAGGGATATAACGTGGCGATAGATGGCAAGGGCATCTTCGATGGGTTGACAAGTGCCACCAGCATCAGTCATGATATGGGAACAGCCGACAACCAGCAGCACAGTATCCGAGTGGATGTTTGCTATGAGGCGGAAACCATCGTCAAGGGAAAGACCACCTTCTTCCATATCAGTTCTACGGGCATAGCAGACTCCTATGTCGCCCAGTTGCAACTGCGCCAGGGCGAGAACCAGTTAGTTGTTGACGGTTGTGAGGTGAAGACCATCCGAGCCATCGCCGCCAACGGTATTCAGCAGGCGTTGGTCCATGGCAATACGATGGACATCTCTACCTTTGCGCCTGGTGTCTATCTGCTCCGGATAGAGACCGAAGGCAAGATGCTGATACGAAAGATCAAGATTCAGTAAAGAGCAGAATATCAGTGTTTTCGCTTCTTCCAAAGCTGATAACTGTTGATGATATTCTGCCAGAGAACATAGCTGCCGGGGGCAATGGTAGCAAAAGGATGCAGATAGGTAGCAGCCATCCAGATGGCCAGTACCGTATTCTTTTGCCCCAGCGCCTGTCCGGCACTTATTCTGTCGTGATAGATGCTTCCAATCGTTTTTCCTAAGCCAAACTGTATCAGACAAGTGGCAAGTCCGCCGCCGGCTACCAGCCATACTGTTGCATCACTGTGAAAGAGCGACCGTGCAGTCTGCCCCATCACTAAAGCCAAAGCTACAGCCCAGATATAGAAAGCCAGGCCGCTGTGTTCCATCAGCCATTGGTGTATACCTTTGGCTCCATAGCGCAAGAGCTGTGCCAGAAAGAAGGGGGCGAGGAGCAGGGGAAATACCTTGCTCAGTATTTTCAGAAAGGCATTCCAGAAGGAGAGTCCCTCGTGAGGCTCAACCAAGGGGAAAAGCAGCGGAACCATCACGGCTCCCAGCAGGTTGCTGAGCAGGGTATAGGTAATAAGAGTGGCAGCGTTTCCTCCCAACTTTCCGGTGATGACCGCAGCTGCCGTGGCTGTGGGGCAGATGAAACATACCATCATTCCCTCCCATAGCCCCACATAGCGTTCGTTCGTATGAATGAAGAGTAAGACCGCAGCCGTCAGCAGGCAGGTCGCAGCTTGAATCCCTAACAGCCATCCGTGCCATGCTTTGGGCTTCAGCTCCTGCAGCTCCACCTTGCAGAAGGTGAGCAGCAGTTGGATAAAGATAAGCCAGGGAGTGATGAATGATACCAGTGCATGGATGAAAGGCTTGGCAGGTGCCAGCATCTCTACTCGGGCAAACAGCAGATAAGCCACTGTTCCGACAAGCATGGCGATAGGTAAAGTCCAGTTTTTGAGGAATTGAATCATTTTTATATCCACGATATGATTTCACTTGCCACTCCTGCTTGTCGTTCCGGGCGACAGTGGGCAGGGCGCAAATTTCTTGCAAAGGTACTTCAAACAGCTGATAATTGTCCATTCATTACAATATATTAACATGAAAAATGCTATTATCTCCTTTTTAGGTTCTAATTTTGCGCACTAAACGAGATAAAGGAAGCGGAGATAAAAACGTAGATAAGAAAACACTATGATAGATATGAAACAGCGCGAGCGTCGCATATACCGAGTGACTCTTGCAGGCAGTGTCACCAATGTGGTACTGCTCGTATTCAAGTTCGTTTGTGGTATTCTTGGCGGTTCAGCAGCCATGATAGCTGATGCCGTCCATTCGCTGTCGGATTTTCTGACAGACGTGGTCGTATTGGTTTTTGTCCGGCTCAGTTCCAAACCCGAAGACAAAGACCATGCTTATGGGCACGGCAAGTATGAAACCCTTGCCACCTCGTTGGTAGGTCTGTCTCTGCTGGTTGTCGGAGTCATGATTATGTATCAAGGAGCGCGCGACATTGTGTTGGCTATGTTGGGGCATCCGCTGAAGTCTCCGGGAATGATAGCCTTGGCAGCAGCTATTGTCAGTATACTTTTGAAGGAGTGGACCTATCGTTTTACGATGTCAGTGGGCAGGAGTTGCCAATCCCAGGCAGTCATTGCCAATGCCTGGCATCACCGCAGCGATGCCCTTTCGTCGGTAGGAACCGCCTTGGGTATTGGTGGTGCGATTCTCTTTGGCACAGAATGGGCAGTGCTCGACCCTATTGCAGCTGTAGTGGTGAGTGTCTTTATCCTGCGTACAGCGTGGACGATGGTGAAAGAGTCTGCAGGGGAACTACTGGAGCAGAGTCTGCCAGACGAAGTTGAACGCGAGATAGAGTCCATCGTCATGTCAGACTCTATCAGCAGCGAAGTACACCATCTTCGCACGCGCCGCATAGGAAACCACATCGCTATTGAGATGCACCTGCGTATGCCGGGAGACATCACGCTCTACGAGTCCCATCAGCATGCGTCATGGATAGAACAACAGTTGCGTCACCGCTTTGGAAGTGACACGTATATAGGATTGCATGTAGAGCCGCAGAAAGTGGAGGGACGTTATGTCAGTCCCTCTGACCTGAGTGATGGTGAAAAATCAACTTAGTTCTTCAGAGAGTAAGTGACGGTCGTTACAACCCTTACTTTCTTGATATAAGGAGTATTGAGGTCACGGTCCATGATGGTGAACTGTCCCTGGTCTGCCTTGGTTATTTTGTTCAAGGTGCTGTGGCTGTTCTCTGCAAACTGACGAGCTGTAGCCTCAGCATTGCGGATAGCCTCCTGCATCATCTCGGGTTTCATCTTCTGGAAAGAAACATATTCGTAGGTGGTACGGTTGTCATAACCCCCGTCAACGATGGCAACCCCCTGTTTCAACAGTTCTCCTTGTTTTGCCATGATTTCTCTTACTAGCTTCACCTGATTGGAGGTTACGGTGATGATGGAGGTGATGTTATACCTGTAGCCCCTGAGGTTCTGGTTGTATTGGTCGGCGTTCAGGTCAATCACTACAGGCGCGTTTACGCTGATTTCTTCATCCTTCAGACCATGTTGTTTCAGGAATGCCTTTACCTTGTCGGTAGTCAGGTTGATGCGCTTGTACAGTTCGGGCAGGTCATTGCCCAGTTCTTTGGTAGGGATGGGCCATGTCACTTTGTCTGCCTCCACCTCTTTCTCCGCCAGTCCTTTGACGGTTACGTTCCTGTCTTTATTGACAAAATCGTCAATACCCCATTTGATGCAGATGCCCAGGAAAGCGATACTCAAGGCTATGACAGCCGCTGCGTAGAATTTGGAATGAATGTTCATAAGCTATGTTTTTGATGTAAAGATAATGCAAGAAATCGATAATACGAAGAATCATCCCTGTCTTTTAGCTTTTTTATTCTATTTTTGGATTTCACAAGGCTTGCTGCTGCCGTCCATTGTAACCATTTTTATAGTCTTTCACCCAGAGATAGACAGCGATGAAGGCAACTACAGCGGCAATAAATGCAGAGATGCTATCGAACAAAAGTCGAAAAAAACTTGGAATTCTCATTTTTATTTCTTTATTTTGCAGGAGCAGATCATGCGCTGGTCCCGACAGTAGCCAGCGGAATGAAATACAGTTTTTTCCCCTCACTAATCAAGAACAAAATGATATAGACCATGAAACAAGAAGAATTAATGAGAAGAGCCATATCGCTGGCAGAAGAGAGCGTCAGGAATGGAGGAGGACCCTTTGGTGCCGTCATTGCCCGTCAAGGAGAAATCATCGCTGAAGCGTCCAACCGCGTCACCTTGGATTGCGACCCAACAGCACATGCTGAAGTGTCTGCCATACGAAAAGCAGCAGCCCGGCTGGGGACATTCTCACTGGAAGGCTGCGAGATATACACCTCGTGCGAACCATGCCCGATGTGTCTCGGTGCCATTTATTGGGCACATATCGACAAGATATACTATGCCAACAACAGAAAAGATGCGGCAGACATCGGCTTTGACGACGATTTCATTTATCAGGAAATAGCCGTCGACCCTGCTGACAGAAAGAAGCCTTCAAGCATACTGCTTCGGGACGAGGCGCAGAAAGCCTTTGCCATGTGGAGGCTGAAGGAAGACAAAACCTGCTATTAAGGGCGCTGCCCTGAGTCGCATTTTTTTCGATGCCAAGAATGATAAAGCGCAATTAAAAGAGGTAAAGCAAGAAAAAAACACTGAAAATGATTGTATAATCAACGCTTTTTCGTAACTTTGCAATCTCAAATTTTATAATGCATTATAGATATGTCAGGAACAAAGCAGATTAAGACCGCGTTGATTTCGGTTTTCCACAAGGATGGATTGGACGAATTGTTGAAGAAACTACATGAAGAAGGTGTGAAATTCCTCTCCACAGGAGGTACGCAGACCTTCATCGAGTCGTTAGGTTATGAATGTCAGAAGGTGGAAGAGGTAACCACCTATCCCTCCATTCTGGGCGGACGTGTGAAGACACTCCATCCCAAGGTTTTTGGAGGAATTCTTGCCCGCCGTGACAATGAGGGCGACCTCAAGCAGATGGCAGAATATGACATACCGGCTATCGACCTTGTCATCGTAGACCTTTATCCCTTCGAACAGACAGTGGCAAGCGGTGCCTCTGAGGCTGACATCATCGAGAAGATAGATATTGGTGGCATTTCGCTGATTCGTGCCGGAGCCAAGAACTTCAAGGATGTGGTAATTGTTCCCAGCAAGGCTGAGTATGGCGTATTGCTGGATATCCTGAACAAGAAGGGTGCCAATACCGACATCGAAGACCGTAAGATGTTCGCTACAAGAGCCTTTGGCGTAAGCAGCCACTACGATACCGCCATTCACAACTGGTTCAGCCAGTCATGTTAACTCAACTTTCGTCAGTAAGGAAGACAGAGCAGTTGAGTACGTACGAAAAGAAATAGTAATTGAATATTTAATTAGGTTAAAAAGATGGGATTTTTTTCGTTTGTCCAGGAAATAGCCATGGACTTGGGTACCGCCAACACCATCATTATCAGTGATGACAAGATTGTGGTTGACGAACCCTCTGTTGTAGCCCTCGACCGGCGTACGGACAAGATGATAGCTGTCGGCGAGAAGGCTAAGATGATGTATGAGAAAACGAACGACAATATCCGTACCATCCGTCCGTTGCGCGATGGCGTTATTGCCGACTTCTCTGCCTGTGAGCAGATGATGCGTGGTCTCATCAAGATGGTTCATACGGGCAGAAGGCTCTTTTCACCTTCGTTGCGTATGGTCATCGGTGTTCCCTCGGGTTCAACCGAAGTAGAGCTGCGTGCCGTACGCGACTCTGCCGAACATGCCAACGGACGTGATGTCTATCTGCTGTTCGAACCGATGGCTGCTGCCATAGGTATAGGTATTGACGTGGAGGCTCCCGAAGGAAATATGATTGTTGACATCGGTGGTGGCTCTACGGAGATTGCCGTCATCAGTCTGGGTGGCATTGTCAGCAACAATTCTATCCGTATTGCCGGTGACGACCTCACGGCAGATATTCAGGAATACATGCGCCGTCAGCATAATGTGAAGGTCAGCGAGCGTATGGCCGAGCGCATCAAGATACATGTGGGCTCCGCCTTGACCGATTTGGGCGAGCAGGCTCCTGAGGACTATATCGTGCATGGTCCTAACTGTATCACGGCGCTGCCCATGGAGGTGCCTGTCTGCTATCAGGAGATTGCACATTGTCTGGACAAAACGGTGGCAAAGATTGAGAATGCAGTCCTTTCTGCATTGGAGAATACACCGCCAGAGCTGTATGCAGACATTGTGAAGAATGGTATCTATCTGAGTGGTGGAGGTGCCCTGCTCAGAGGTCTTGACCGTCGTCTTACCGACAAGATGAACATTCCTTTCCATGTGGCTGAAGACCCCTTGCACAGTGTGGCAAAGGGTGCTGGTGTTGCTCTGAAGAATGTAGACAGATTCTCGTTCCTGATGAGATAATCCGGAGGAAACCGCGGTGCGAAATCTTTTAGACTTCTTATACCGGCACTGTCATTGGCTGCTTTTCATCCTTCTGGAGGTGATATGCACCGTTTTGCTGTTTCAGTATAACAGCTATCAGAACAGTGTGTGGTTTTCATCCGCCAATGCTGTAGTGGGCAGATTCTATTCGTGGAGCTCTGCCCTCACTTCTTTTTTCTCCCTCAGAAAGGCTAATGAGCAGTTGACCCTGCAGAATTTCTATCTGGAGCGAAAAGTCAATCAACTGACACGGCTTTATGAAGACATGACCCACGACACTACTGCGGTGGAACGTTCCAACCAGGACATCCTTGCCCAGTATCAGGTTGTCTCGGCACAGGTAGTAGGGGGCACTCTTGACAGGGCAAACAATCTGTTTACCATCAATAAAGGCAAACTGGATGGCGTGAAACCAGAGATGGGAGTAGTCAGTGGCAACGGAGTGATGGGTGTAGTATTGCAAAGCTCTGACCACTATGCCATCGTGATGCCCGTTATCAACCATAACTCGCGTGTGAGCTGTACCATACGCAGACGAGGATACTTCGGCGTACTGAGGTGGACGGGAGGCGATCCTACCGTAGCTTATGTAGAGGACATTCCCCGCCACGCTCATTTTAAGTTGGGCGATTGGATAGAGACCAATGGCTATTCGGCTATCTTTCCGCCGGGAGTGGCCGTAGGACGTATCATGGAGGTGTATAACTCGCGCGACGGACTGTCGTATAAAGTCAAGGTACAGCTGGCTACCGACTTTACCTGTGTTCGGGATGTCTGCGTGCTGCTTGACCGCCAGATAGAAGAGCGGATGCAACTGATGAAAGCGGCAGAAGACTCGCTGAAGAACAGTGCAAAAGATTAGGGACAGGCTTTAAACATCAAGGATTCATGACCATCGACTTTTTTAAACGGCTTGGCTTATTCGTTGCCCTTTTGTTGGCACAAGGACTGGTGCTCAATCAGATACACCTTTTCGGATGTGCCATGCCTTTGCTTTATGTTTATATGGTGATAGGTTTTCCCTGCGGATATCCCAAATGGGCAAGTATGTTATGGGCTTTCCTTCTGGGAATATCCGTCGATACCTTTGCCAATACGCCCGGTGTGGCAGCTGCCTCCCTGACAGCCGTCGCAGCCTTGCAACCCTATTATGTACGTCTCTTCATCGCCAACGATGCCCAGGAAGATACCCATTCTACCTTGGCAGATATGGGAGCGTTCAATTATACCATCTACGCCCTTACTCTCGTGCTATTATATTGTTTGCTATTCTTCACCCTGGAGTCGTTCAGTTTCTTCAATCTGTTGCAGTGGGTGGAGTGTGTGCTGGGCAGTTCCTTGCTTACCATTGTACTCATTCTTACCCTTGAGAGTATTCGAAGAAAGTGAAAGATTTTGAATTAGACAACAGGCGATATGTGATTGGTGGCGCTGCCGTACTCATCATTCTCATTTATCTGATCAGGCTTTTTACCCTTCAGATAATGAGTGACGACTACAAGAAAAATGCAGACTCCAATGCCTTCCTGAAAAAGATTGATTATCCTGCCCGTGGTATCATTACCGACCGCCATGGCCAGTTGCTGGTATACAACCAGCCGGCTTTCGACATCATGGTGGTGATGAGTGAAGCAAGAGGTCGTCTGGACACCCTCGACTTATGCAGTACGCTGAACATGACACGTGAGGAGTTTGACAAGCGTATGGAGGCAATCAAAGACCGCTCACGCAACCCGGGTTATTCCAGTTATACACGTCAGATATTCCTTTCCCAACTCTCTTACGAAGACTTCAGCATCTTTCAGGAGAAGATATACCGTTTTCCCGGCTTCTATGTCCAGCGACGCAGCATCAGACAATATCAGTATCCGTGTGCAGCCCAGCTGTTAGGCGATGTGGCAGAGGTTTCACCCTCGGATATTGAAGAAGATGAGTATTATCAGCCTGGCGATTATATCGGCAAGCTGGGTATCGAACGTAAATACGAGAAACAGCTGAGGGGCGAAAAGGGAGTGCAGATACTGCTGAGAGATGCGCGTGGACGCATTCAGGGCAGTTATCAGAATGGCAAGTTAGACCGCCGTCCTATCCCTGGCAAGAACCTTACCTTGAGTATCGACTATCAGTTGCAGGCGCTCGGCGAACGTCTGATGGAGGGGAAGAGAGGCAGTATCGTAGCCATCGAGCCTTCCACGGGCGAGGTGCTCTGTATGGTCTCTGCCCCTACTTATGACCCTCGTCTGATGGTGGGCAGACAGCGTAGCAAGAACCAGCGTCTGTTTCTGAACAACCCTAGCAAGCCGTTGCTCAACAGAGGTATCATGGGTCAGTATCCACCGGGTTCAACCTTCAAGACTACGCAGGGGCTTACCTTCCTTTCCGAAGGTATCATCACGCCGACAACCCCCTTCGGATGCAGTCATGGTTTCAACTTCAGAGGTCTCCATGTAGGCTGCCACGGCCATGCATCCCCCCTGCCACTTGTGCCGGCGCTTAGTACCTCGTGCAATGCCTTCTTCTGTTGGGGATTGTATAACATGATAGGCAACAAGAAGAAATATGGCAGCGTACAGAATGCCATGAATACCTGGCGCGACTATATGGTAAGCATGGGCTTTGGTTATCGCTTGGGTATAGACTTGCCCGGCGAGAAAAGAGGATTGATTCCCAATGCCGATTTTTACGACCATGCTTATAAGGGTTCATGGAACGGATTGACCATTATCAGTATATCCATAGGACAGGGGGAGGTGAATGCCACGCCTTTGCAGATAGCCAATCTGGGAGCTACTATTGCCAACCGTGGTTACTATTACGTGCCCCACGTAGTACGCAAGGTGCAGGGCGAGTCTTTAGATACGCTTTATACCCGTAAGCATTATACCAAAGCCAACAGGGGAGCATACGACTATGTGGTGCAGGGTATGCGGGCATCCGTGTTGGGTGGCACGTGCAGAGCTTTGGGACGTTATGAGTTCGAGGCCTGTGGCAAGACAGGTACCGCCCAGAACAGGGGACATGACCATTCTGTCTTCATGGGTTTTGCTCCCATGAACCAACCCAAGATAGCCATTGCCGTATATGTGGAGAATGGTGGATGGGGAGCCGATTATGGTGTGCCCATCGGAGGATTGATGATGGAACAGTATATTAACGGCAAACTGTCAGAGGCATCTCTCGCCAAGGCAGAAGAATTCCAAAACAGAAGAATCAATTATGGCACAGCAGAATAACAGACAACCCGGCGTGTTGCGTTCGCTCGACTGGTGGACTATCGGCATCTATCTGGCATTGCTTATCTTTGGATGGCTCAGCGTCTGCGGAGCAAGCTATACCTTTGGCGATACCGATATATTCAGTATGGACACTCGTTCAGGAATGCAGATTGTATGGATAGGAACATCAATCTGTCTGGGTTTTGTCATCCTGATGCTTGATGACCGTTTTTACGATACCTTCTCTTTTGTCATCTATGCGGTTCTGCTCCTGTTGCTTTTCATCACTATCTTCAACCCTCACGAAATCAAGGGCTCGCGCTCTTGGTTAGTATTGGGACCCTTGCGCCTGCAGCCGGCAGAGTTTGCCAAGTTTGCCACAGCCTTGGCTACAGCCAAGTTCATGAGTACCTACGGCTATAATATCCACTACTGGAAGCATTTTGCCGTGAGTCTTTCCATCATCTTGGTTCCCATGCTCTTTATCATTCTCCAACGTGAGACGGGCAGCGCCTTGGTATATCTGGCTTTTTTCCTCGTCTTCTATCGCGAGGGAATGCCGGGGAGCGTGCTGTTTACAGGTATAGCAGCGGTCATCTATTTTGTGGTGGGTATTCGCTATGAGGAAGTGATGTTGTGGGACACGCCTACCTCCGTGGGTAAGTTCACCGTCCTGTTGCTTATCCAGTTGTTCACGGTGGGTATGGTATGGATATACTGTAAGAACCGCGAGCTATGCCTCCAGCTTGTAGCCTTGTGTATAGGACCCACTGTACTGGCATTGCTTTTTTCGGAGTTTGTCATCCCGTTCAATGTTGTCTGGGTACAGCTGGCGGTCAGTGTCATCCTGATGGGGGTGCTCTTATGGTGGGCATTGGGCTCGCGTCTCTACCAGTATTATCTCATTCTGCTTTTTGCCTTTGGTTCAATAGCCTTTTTCTATTCGGCTGATTATATGCTGAATGATGTGCTGCAGGACCATCAGCGAGTGAGAATCAACGTCCTTTTGGGTTTGGAGGAAGACCCTTCCGGTGCCGGATATAATGTGCACCAAAGTGAGATAGCTATCGGCTCAGGTGGATTGGAAGGCAAGGGTTTCCTGAATGGAACACAGACCAAATTGAAGTTCGTTCCCGAACAGGACACTGATTTTATCTTCTGTACGGTAGGAGAGGAGGAAGGGTTTTTGGGCTCAGCCACTGTACTGCTGCTCTTCTTGGCATTGATATTACGGCTGATTCATCTGGCAGAGCGTCAGCAATTCCGTTTTGGGCGTGTGTATGGCTATTCCGTGGTTTCCATCTTCCTGTTTCATGTGTTCATCAATGTAGGTATGGTGTTGGGACTGACACCGGTCATTGGTATACCCTTGCCGTTCTTCAGTTATGGAGGTTCGTCCTTGTGGGGTTTCAGTTTCCTCTTGTTCATTTTCCTGCGTATCGATGCCGGCAGAAATCTGATTAGGAGCTAAGTTGTTATTTAGTGATGAAAAACATAACCAAACCTACTTGGTGATTCTGATGCCCACGTCAGAAACGCCAGGCAGAATTTCACGTTTCATGTTATGTCTTATAAAGATCTGCACAGAGTCTTGGCTGCGCAGTTTCAGGTCTGCGAAGTGGAAGTGATACTGGTAATAGTTCACCCCCTTTCCCTTGAACAGTCCCCTTTGGTTCACTAAATGGCAGGGAACGGTATAGGTCTGTGTGATGCCTGCCGGCAATATGGTCTGCACCACTTCCAGATACAGGCTTTTGAATGGATAGCTGTTGTTGATACGCAACTCGACCGATTCCTTGAAATCGTATTCCCCGATGGTATCGTTGTAAAGAGGGATGGATTCTGAAGGCTTGAACAGAAATTTCAGTGTGTCATTACGCTCCCATCCGTTGAGTGGGGTATGCTCATATTGGGCAAAAACGGTTTTACGGTTGCAGGCAAACAGAGTTGCTGCAACCGTAAATAATATAATAAGGTGTAGAAAATGCTTATTCTTTTGCATCTTTGGACTCATGATTACGTGGCTGCCTGTTGTTGGGATTGGGGCGGCGTCCGTTCTTTGGTTTCCCTCCGTTACCTTGGGGAGCCTTAGGTTTGGCTTGTGCTTGTGGGGCATCTTTCTTGTTGGCCTTCACGTTGTTTGTGTTGGGAGTGGCAGTGGCGGCTGTCTTTGCCTGTTTGTTGCCCTTTTTCTTTTTCTTGTTTTTGTCAAAACGGTTGATGTCTCCCTGCAACAAGTCAACAGACTTCTTGGGACTATCGTTGTTCTCTTCGTCAAGAGCGATGGGTTTCTCTCCGTTCTTGTTCATCTCTATCACCTCTTTGGCGCGTTCTGCCGAGATGGTAACCAGATTGGCAGCAAGTCTCTTGTCTGTAGAATAAGTGACCAATCCGGCGAGAATATCTGTCTTGAAGAGATAATAGTCATTATCTTGTGTCTGCAGAACCATCTCTCTGCTTGGTATCTGCTTGCCAGCCTCCATATAGTCGTCCACTTCGTAGTTGAGGCAGCATTTCAGTTTGGCACACATGCCCGCCAGCTTTTGTGGATTGAGTGAAATGTCCTGGAAGCGGGCAGCTGTCGTACTGACACTCACGAAGTTTTTCATCCAAGTGGCGCAGCATAGTTCACGCCCGCAGGGTCCAGTACCACCTATGCGTCCTGCTTCCTGTCGGGCACCAATCTGTTTCATTTCGATGCGGACATGGAACGTTTCAGCCAGCACTTTGATAAGCTGTCTGAAGTCAACACGCTCGTCAGCGATGTAATAGAAGATGGCTTTGTTGCAGTCACCTTGGTATTCCACGTCACCTATCTTCATGTCCAGTCCCAGGTTTTTGGCTATCTGTCGGCTCTCAATCATGGTGTCATGCTCTCTGCTTTTTGCCTCGCGATACTTATCCATGTCCGTGGGGCGTGCGATACGGTAGATGCGTTTGATGTCATCAGCCGATTTCAGATTAGCCTTTTTGATTTGCAGTTTCACCAGACGTCCTGTAAGTGTAACAACGCCGATGTCGTGTCCGGGGTTGGCTTCGACAGCCACCACGTCACCCTTCTTCAGTTCCAGGTTATTCACATTGTGGAAATAGCCCTTTCGGGTATGCTTGAACTGAACCTCCACGAGGTCTGTCGACTCTGCGTTACCCGGCACGTCAGCCAGCCAGTCGTAAGTGTTCAGTTGTCTGTCCTGTCGGCCCACCGCGTTTTTGGAGAGTCCTCGGTCGCAACCGCAGCATATCTCAATGTCTTGTTTTTTATTGTCCATATTCATGTATTGTTGTATCTGGTATCTGTATTGTTTAAAAAGTATCGTTTAAAAAGTATTGGTTCAAAAGAATCGTTTCAGAAGTTCGGTAGATTCAGAAGATGCCGTGACCGGGGTTTAATGTTTCAGCATCATGATCATCTGGAGTGACAGGTCGAAGAATACGATTTTCGCGTTGGCATTCTGTCCGATATCTCTGATGGCAAGATTGAGCATGTCATAAATGGCAAGTATGTTGTCTTCGTTGACGAAACGAGCGAAATTCTGCGAGAATTTTTCTTCGTTCCATGTCATGTAGTTCAGTTCTTCTATCTGGAAGTTGTACATGAAGTTTTCTCTCACCAAGCGCAGGGTATAGTTCAGGAACCGTTTCTGTTTCTCCCTTCCATACTCATTCATATCCTCGCTCCATCTTTTCAGTTCCTTGATGTTGCGCGAATAAGCCAGTCTCATCAGACTTTGGAATGCCTGCAGAAACTCCTCGCTTTCAGAGGAAGCCTCCAATACTTCGGTAGCTTTGTTCCAGTTGCCGTCGGCCAGTCGCGCTATACGCCGTGCATCCTCCTGTTCGAGTCCTCTTTTTCCCATGAGAGCCTGCGTCATGCTTTCCACGTCAATCCGTTTGAACTCTATGCGTTGCACTCGGCTTCGTATGGTTTCCAGGAGCAGTCCCGGTTCCTCGCTCACTAAGATGAAGACGGTTTGCGAGGGTGGTTCCTCGATGATTTTAAGCATTTTATTGGCACATTCAGAGTTCATCCTCTCTGGCAGCCAGATGAGACAAACCTTATATCCGCCCTGGCTCGACTTGAGTGACAGTTTTTGTGAGAGGCTGTCGCTTTCAGCAGCAGTGATGATGGCCTGTTGGTTGGCTGTGCCAATGGTATTCATCCATTTGTCGATGGTGATGTAGGGACTATCCATGATGAACTGGCGCCATTCTTTGGCAAAGTCATCACTGATAGGTTTGTGTGCTGACCCCATGCTGGGCAGCTTGATGGTAGGCATGGTGAAGTGAAGGTCGGGATGTTCCCACTTGTTTAGCATGGCGCATTGTCGGCATGTGCCGCAAGGCTCGTCCTTTTCGTTATGATTCGTGCAGAGGAGGTATGTAGCAAAATAGAGGGCTGTTGCCATCTTCCCGCTACCGGCAGGTCCACAAAAGAGCAGGGCATGAGGCAGGCGGTTCTCCTGAACCATCTGCATCAGTCTTTGCCACACTTCTTCCTGGCCTATGATATCGTTCCTCTTCATGACTAAAGTAATTGGCGTGCTATTTTAGCTACGGAATCAACAGCCGATACGGTATAGAAATGGATGTCCTTTACCCCATGCTGGTAGAGCTCCTTACATTGGGCGATGCTCCATTCGATGCCCAGTTGTTTTACCTCCTCGTCTGTTTTGCATTTCACGGCTTCTGCTGCCAGCTCCTGGGGGATGTCGCAGTGGAAAGTCTTGGGCACTACCGTCAGCTGACTCAGTTTTGCCATTGGCTTGATACCGGGGATGATGGGGATGGTGATGCCCATTTCTCTGGCTTTCTTGACGAAGTTGAAATATTTCTGATTGTCAAAAAAGAGTTGGGTGACTGCGAAACTGGCTCCTAAATCCTGTTTTTCCTTCAGGTATGCCATGTCCATATCCATGTTGGGAGCCTCTTCGTGCTTTTCGGGGTAGCAAGCCACACCGAATGTAAAGCCCTTGCCGGGACATTTGATGGCAGAACCGTCGGCAAAGACCCCTTTGTTAAACTGGTTGACCTGTTGAATCAGGTCGGTGGTATGCTCATGTCCTCCGGGCGTAGGGATAAAACGGCTGTCTTCCTTGGCTTTGTCTCCACGGAGCAGCAGCAGGTTGGAGATACCTAAAAACTGCAGGTCGAGCAATTCGTATTCAATATCCTCTATTGTAGTGCCGCTGCAGATGATGTGCGGCTGCACGGGAATTCCGAATTTGTTTTGGATGGCAGCGGCGATAGCGATGGTGCCGGGTCTTCTTCTGATACGCTGTCTCTGGAGCAGTCCGTTGTCCATCTGTTTGTAGATATACTCACTGTGGTGGGTAGTAATATTGATAAACAGAGGATTAAACTCCTTCAGTTTGTTGATGGTAGCGAAAAGCTTGTCTGTTCCACTGCCTTTGAGGGGTGGAAGTACCTCGAACGAGAAACGCCTCTGCTCGCTTGGGTTATTGATTAAATCTATTAATGTCATTCTTTGTAACTATACAATACGCGGCAAAGTTACAAAAAAAATTGCAGACTGACGAAAATTAGTGAAAAAAAGAGGAGCCATGACTTCTGTCATGACTCCTTTGGGTATCATTCTCTGGAAGAATGACTTGAAAACTACTTCTTTATCTTGTAGATGCGGAAAGTCATAGCCGGAATCTGGTCGTTCAGAACAGTGTTCTTCTTACCAGCCTCGCAGTTAGCAGAACCTGTCTTGGGAGTGATTCTTTCAGGATTGTCCAGCGTGTTTTCTGCGTCCATGTCGTTGCAGGTCAGGGTGATGGTCTCAGCCTTACGTTCGCCCTTGATTCCCAGCAGATTGAGGGTGATGGGCTGTGCCTGTTTGCTGGTGTTCACCACTTTTACGATGATGGTTCCCTCGTTGTTGTCGGCAACCGAGCTGGCAAACAGTCCGTTCTGTCCTTCCTGTCCTGCAACTACCTGTCCGTTCATGGTCAGTTTCAATACGTTGGTACCCTTGTTGGTGGAATACATCTGTTGTACATAATAGCTGACAGACTTGAACATACGGGTGTTGTCATACCAAATCATGTCAGGTCTCCACTGCCATCCTTCCACATGGGCAAAGAGCGGAGCATAGGTAGCCATGTGAACCAAGTCGGCATTGCGTTCCAGGTCGGTCATGAAGGCAGCCTCATAGAGTGAAGTCTCAAAGTGGTTCCATTTCTTGCCTTTTCCGTGGCAGGCATATTCACCGGCAAATACCTTGGGAGCTTTCTTGGAGCGGTCGTAGTTGTCATAACGCTTACCACTGTTGAGGAACCACTGTTCGTTGCGGTAGAAGTGCTCGTCATAGAGGTCGCAGCCCAACTCTTTCATGCGTGGTTGCAGCAGGTCGAAGTCCCAACCTTCAGAGTTTGGACCGGTAGTGCCGATGAGTTTGATTTCGGGATGCACCTTGCGGATAGCTTCGATAAAAATCTTCAGTCGTTTGGTAAAGGCGGGGTTGTCTTTATAGTCCCATTGTTCGTTACCCACGCCAAGGAACTTCAGGTTGAAGGGTGCTGGGTGTCCCATGTCAGCACGCAGTTTAGCCCATTTGTTGGTGGCAGGGTCGCCGTTGGCAAAGTCGATGAGGTCGATGCAGTCGTCAATATAAGGTTGCAGCTGGTCTAAGGGAACGTGCACCTCATCTTCATGCTTGATGTCGTTTTGGAACTGGCAGCTCATACCCACATTCAGTACGGGCAGAGGTTCAGCACCGATTTCTTCGGAGAGCTGGAAATACTCAAAGAATCCGAGTCCGTAAGACTGGAAATAGTCGGGGAAATAGCGGTGGGTAAAAGTATAATGCCATCGGTTTTCGTTCAGCGGACGGTTTTCGACAGGTCCTACAGAGTTTTTCCACTGGTAGCGGGTAGCCAGGTCGGTACCTTCTACGATACATCCGCCGGGGAAACGGAACACGCCGGGGTGGAGTTGCTCCAAAGCGGTGGCAAGGTCCTTGCGCATGCCATTTTCGTGGCCTTTGTAAGTGTCAACGGGGAAGAGAGATACGTGCTCCAGGTCGGTAGTAACCTTAGAGTCGCCCCAGACACGCAGATGTGCCTTGTCGAACGAGCGTTTAGCCTTGAGTACAACCGTATACTTCTTCCAGTCTTTGCCAGTAATGTCCAGTCCGGCATTGCCTATTTTCTGGTCGTCACGCATGGTGGCATTTTCCACCAGGTCGATCCAAAGTTTGGCGGTACCTCCATCCGGCACGCGCGCCCATACCGAGAAGCGGTATTCCTGGTTGGCTTTGATGCCGATGCCGAAGAAGCCTTCGTTTTCAATCATGGTATGCTTGTCGCGATGGCCAGACGGAGCGAGGCGTACATAGTGTGGATTCCTGTCAAAAGGACCGTCGTTGCGAAGCGAAACCTTTCCGGAGATGGTCCATCCCGCATAGTTGTCAGGAAACTCGAACGACCGGTTTTTCAATAACTCGGCGTAAAGTCCGCCGTCAGCTGCATAGTTGATGTCCTCAAAGAAGATGCCATACATGGTGCTTTGCACAGGTGCGCCGTTCTTCTTGGCGTCAATGTCCAGCACATTGCTCTGAGCACTCATGCCCGCCGATGTCATCAAAGCGAGGGCTAAAGTCAGTTGTTTGTAATTCATCATGATTCAATTAGTATTAGTTGATATATTTTTCTTGTAGGTGATCGTAGTAGCAGCCACAAAATTAGTTAAAAAGTTTCTCACATGCAAAGATTTTCATTGAAAAGTATTACTTTTGCCTAAAATTTAAGTTTAACATTAAGAAAAGGAACAATGAAAACGATTTTGATAGCAGAAGACAACGATAGCAATTACATCCTGATGACGTATATTCTGAAAAGGAATTATAATCTGCTTCGTGCCAGACACGGTGGTGAAGCTGTTGAAATGGTAGCAAATAACGAGGTGGACATGATACTGATGGATATCAAGATGCCTGTCATGGATGGTCTGGAAGCGACGCGCAAGATTCGTGAGACCCATCCTTCGCTTCCCATCATCGCGCTGACGGCAAATGCTTTTGACAGCGACCGTGAGCAGGCTTTGGCAGCCGGTTGCAGTGATTTCCTGCCTAAGCCCGTCAGCAGTGAAGTTTGTCTGAGAACAATCGCTAAATATATTTAGGTAGGTTCTACAAGTTTTCTGATGCTTCTCTTTTCGGAAGTAGGATATGGAAGCAACTACCTTTGCCTACTTCTGATTCCATGAAGATTTCTCCGCCCATCTTGTCTGCAATCATCTTGCAGATGGGCAGTCCGAGTCCTGTGCCTTGTGCAAAGGAGTTCAGTTTGACAAAACGCTCGAAAACCTGGTCTTTCTTGTTCGGTTCGATACCAATACCCGTATCTTTCACAAACAGGTCTGTGCCCTTGGGTGTATGCCTGTAACCCATGCGCACCTCTCCCGCGAAGGTAAATTTGGCGGCATTGGTGATGAAGTTCGTGACAACCTGAGCGATACGGTTCTTGTCCTCCGTTATCACACATTTGTCGTCAGGGATATCCAAAATCAGTTTGACTCCCTCTTTCATCCTGTTTTCGTGAATCTCGTAGATGTTCTTGAACAGTTCGGCAAGGTCCATGGGCTGTCGCACGTATTCCAGAGTGCCGGCTTCAATCTTTGCGATGTCCAGGATGTCGCTGATGAGTTGCAGCAGAATGTCGGAGTTCTGTTGGATGATTTCGGCAAAATGTTTGCGTTCCGTCTTGTCATCCGTATTGGCGATAAGGCTGGAGAATCCCACAATACTATTGAGCGGAGTACGTATCTCGTGGCTCATGTTGGCGAGGAAGGCAGATTTCAGTCTGTCGGCCTGTTCTGCTTTGATGCGTGCCCTTACCAGTTCCTGTTCCACGTCCTTGAGGTCGGTCACGTCCCAGGAGATACCGATGAGCAGCGGCTGCTTGCCGTTCTGGTTTACCAGCGTCTTCTGGGTTTGTACCACGTGTGTCTCGCCGGTATTGTCCACGTACGTTTCCTGCAGGTATAGAGGCTCTTTGGTCATGAGAACCTTGAGGTCGTCGCGCCTGAATTTCTCGGCATCCACCCTTTGGTTGAACACCTCAAAGTCGTTCTTTCCGATAGCCTGACTGGCAGGAATATGAGAATAGTCAGAGAAAGCCTTGTTCCAGTAAATATATCTGAAGTCGTTGCCTGTATCTTTCACGAACAGGCAGATGGGGATATTGTTGAGAATGGCATTGAGCAGTTGGTTCAGCTCTCGCAGGTTCTCCCTGCTGTTGATGACATCCGTGATGTCTCGCGAGAAGAACCAGTAGCTGTCCTCCCCGTTTTCCTCCATGCTGAATGCAGTGACTTGTTGGAATCTGGTCTGAGCGCTCTCCTTATTAATATAGTTGGAGTTATAGGTCAGCATCCCCCCGTTGTCCTTGATGTCTTTAATCCTTTTGTCCAAGGTCTTCGAAGTCCAAAGATGTTCGCAGTTGCTGATGTTCATGCCGATGCAGGAGTCTTGCAAGGCATAGTCTTTTCTGAATTGGCGGTTGGCATAGGTCAGTTTTCCCGTTTTGTCCACGCAGAAGACGGCATCACTCACGTTGTCGAGGGCTTTCTTCATCTTCTGCAGCCTCTTTTGTATAGCCACTCTTTCGCTGATGTCGCGGCACATGATGAGCATGTAGTCCGTATCAATAGGGAAGATGCGGTTTTCAAAATAGTGCTGTTCGCCATTGACGTTCAGCTCATGGAAGGCAGTAGAGGCTTTGCCCGTTTCCTTCACGCGCTCTGCATTTTTGTGTATGATTTGGTAGGCATCGTCGGGAATGCCGTCGCGCATGTGGGTTCCCTTGAATTGCTCGTTGGTCACTCCTACATGGTTGGTACTTTCGTTGGAAACGATTTCTATGCCTTTTTCATTCCAGTCAAAAACGGTGAGCATATCGGGTAGCGTGTCGAGAATCTTGACCGCATACCTTTTTTTGAACGAGCCATTGTGGTGTTCGTCCAATTCCCTTTTCAGTTTGTCGTTTTCTTGTTTCAGCAGCTTGTTCTCCCGTATAAGGGCATCTATCTGCTGTTTCAATTCCTCGGGATTCCTGTCTGTTGTACTATTCTTTGCTTCTTTTGTCATCATGTCAATATGCTGTGACTTACCTGTTGTACTTCGAACGAGTATTTTTTTGACTCTGCAAAGTTACAAAATAAGGCTGAATATCCAAACATATCGGCTCTTTTTTCCGCTATAACCTATTTTTTCACCATCACTTCATACAATAAAACGCCTATCCCTGCGTTTTTCTTTAGTAACCATTGTATTATACGCAAGAATGATTGAATATATCAAGGGCGAATTGTCAGAAGCCACCCCAGCCATGGCTGTCATAGAGGCTCATGGAATAGGCTATGCGCTGAATATATCGCTCAATACATACAGTGCCATTCAAGGCAAGAAAGAGGTGAAACTCTATGTCTACGAGTCAATACGTGAAGATGCCCACCAGCTCTTTGGCTTTGTCAGCAAGCGGGAGCGTGAACTCTTCATGCTGCTCATTTCCGTATCAGGCGTAGGGGCCAATACAGCCCGCATGATACTCTCGGCGATGAGCGCTTCTGAACTCTGCAACTGCATTTCTACAGGCAACGAGCGGATGATGAAGACCATCAAGGGTATCGGTCTGAAGACCGCCCAGCGCATCATTGTAGACCTGAGAGACAAGATTGTCACCCTGGGCATAGCCGAAGAGATACCCGTTGGCGGCAGTATCGCTGCTCCTGTGAACAATGTGGTGAAGGACGAGGCTGTCGGTGCGCTCACCATGCTCGGTTTTGCTCCGGCTCCCTCCCAGAAAGTGGTGCTTGACATCCTGAACCAGCATCCCGATGCTCCTGTAGAGGAAGTTGTCAAGATGGCATTGAAGCTGATTAAATAACAGACCGGACTGTCTGAAGCTAAACAGAATAAGAGACAAGCATTGAAGAGAATTGTTTACATACTTGTGTGTCTGTTGAGTGTGGTGGCGCTTGCTACCCCACAGGATGACAATACCCGTAAGCAGCCCGCACCCAAAGCCCAGCCCAAGCTGGCTGATGCAGACGCTCCTATCCCCGACTCATTGCTGAATGCCCGCTGGCGTATTCAGCGTACTGCCCCTGTGACCGTTGCCGACATCGACAGTTCGGCACTCGACTTGCACATGCCCGATAATATCCAGCAGGAGGCAGTCTATAACGATTCTCTCGGCGTTTATCTGATAGGTTCCAAGATTGGCGATTCCTATCTGAATGCTCCCGTATTGATGACCCCCGAGGAGTATATGCAATGGACAGAGAAGCGTCAGGCACAGCAGTTCTTCCGCAAGAAAGATGCAGAGAATGTGGCGAATCAGGGCAAGGAGAAGTTCTCCTTCACGGATATGAAGTTTGATTTGGGTCCGGCGGAAAAGATTTTCGGTCCCGGTGGCGTACGCATCAAGACCCAGGGAACCGCCGAACTGAAATTGGGCGCTACCATGAAGAACATCGACAACCCTTCATTGCCCATCCGTAACCGAAAGACGACGGCTTTCGACTTTGATGAGAAAATCAACCTGAACCTTACGGGAAAAGTCGGCGACAAGGTGAACATGAGCCTGAACTATAACACCGATGCGACGTTCGACTTCGATACCAAGAACATCAAACTGCGCTATGAGGGCAAGGAAGACGAAATTATCAAACTGGTAGAGGCGGGCAACGTGACCTTCCCGTCCAACTCCTCGCTCATCAAGGGAGCCAGTTCGCTTTTTGGTATACGTACCGACATGCAGTTCGGCAAACTCAAGCTGCAGACCGTCGTCTCTCAAAAGAACTCTACCACGACCAGCGTTTCCAGCAAGGGCGGCACGCAGACAACAGCCTTTGAAATCAATGCAGACGACTATGAGGAGAACAGACACTTCTTCCTTTCCCACTATTTCCGCGAGAAGTACGACCAGGCGATGAAGACGCTGCCCAATATCATGACAGGCGTGAAGATTACGCGCGTGGAGATTTGGGTGACCAATAAGACGGGAACGACCAGTAACACCCGTAATATCGTGGCTCTCACCGATTTGGGAGAGAGTCGCTATGCCAATCCCCTGTGGGGAGGTCCCGGCGTACCACCCCCTTCTACGGCAGCCCCTTCTACCCAGCCAAACAATACCGCCAACAGCGAGTATTATGCGATGGTTCATGACTTTGTGGCAGCCCGTAACATCGACCAGACCAACACGGTGCTCGATGCCATTCCGGGATTCAAGGGCGGTGTGGATTATGAAAAGGTACAGAGTGCCCGTCTGCTTTCCTCGTCAGAGTATACGGTGAATACAGCTTTGGGCTATGTATCACTGAAGACGACGCTTCAGACAGACCAGGTGCTGGCAGTGGCTTTCGAATATACCCTTGGCGGTCAGACCTATCAGGTGGGCGAGTTTGCCACTGACAATACGAATACGGCAGAAGCACTGTTCGTGAAGTCGTTGAAAAACACGAACAACAACCCTCAGATGGGCAACTGGAGGCTGATGATGAAAAACGTCTATTATCTCGCCTCCTCGGTAGAGAAGACCAAGTTCCGTTTGGACGTGAAGTACCAGAGCGATACCACGGGAGTCTATCTCACCTACATCCCCGAGCCATCGTCCAAGGACAAGACCTTGATAAAGCTGATGGGTTGCGACCGTCTGGACAACAACAACAAGATACGTTCTAATGGCTATTTCGATTACGTGGAAGGATATACCGTTTCCAATGGTCGCGTGTTCTTCCCCTCTGCCGAACCCTTTGGTGAGGCATTGCGCCAGCAGCTGATACAGTCGGGAGTGTCTGCCGACCGTGCCGAAGCCTACGCCTTTACCGAGTTGTACGATACTACGAAGACGGCAGCCAAACAGGTTGCCGAGAAGGATAAGTTTGTGCTGATGGGTCAGTACAAAGGTTCCGCAGCCAATGTCATATCTCTTGGCGCATACAATGTGCCCCAGGGTTCTGTGGTGGTAACAGCCGGCGGCGTGGTGCTGAGCGAGGGTTCGGACTATAGTGTCGACTATGCCGCTGGCGAGGTGACCATTCTGAACCAGAGCATCATCGATGCGGGAACCTCCGTCAATGTCAGTCTGGAGAGCAATTCCGACTATGGCATGCAGCGGAAGACGATGATCGGCTTGAACTGGGAGTATGATTTCTCCAAGAACCTTCAGATAGGAGGTACCTTCCAGCACCTGAACGAGCAGACGCTCACCTCGAAGGTGACGATGGGTTCAGAACCGCTGAACAACATCTTATGGGGTCTGAACATCAACTGGAAAAAGGAAACCCAGCTGCTCACCAATCTCTTGGACAAACTGCCGGGACTGCATCTTACCAAACCCTCCCAAATCAGTTTCACGGGCGAGTTTGCCCAGCTGATAGCCGGTCAGGCGAGTGGAACGCAGGATAATGCCTCATATATAGACGACTTTGAGAATACCAAAAACGGCATCAGCATTCTCGACCCCAAGTCGTGGGTACTCAGCAGTGTGCCTTCACTCTTCCCCGAAAGCAGCGACAAGGATGGACTCTCCAGCGGTTTCAACCGTGCCCAGATGGCGTGGTATACCATCGACCCCATCTTCACCTACAAGAGCAGTTCGCTGACTCCTGCCCATATCAAAGGCGACCTCGAGCAATTGTCCAATCATTACGTACGCGAGGTCTATGTCAGCGAGCTTTATCCAAACCGCGACCAGAGCACCTACAATGGAGCCACTTCAACCCTTCCCATCCTCAATATGGCATTCTATCCCACCGAGCGCGGTCCCTACAACTTCAGTACCGAGTTGAATGCCGACGGTTCGCTCATGCAGCCGGAAAGGAAGTGGGGCGGAATGATGCGCAAGCTGGAGACCACCGACTTCGAGTCAGCCAATATAGAATATGTAGAGTTCTGGCTACTTGATCCCTTTATCTATTCGAGCAATGAGGCCGATGCCTCCTCCTATGGCGGCGACTTGTATATCAACCTCGGCGAGGTGAGCGAAGACATCCTGCGCGACGGCAAGAAGTTCTACGAGAGCGGTATGCCTGTCGACGGAACCAGCTCGTTCACGGAGACCCAATGGGGTAAGATACCCGTACAGGCGACCCAGACCTATGCTTTTGCCACCACTGCCGGAGCACGCGAGAAACAAGACGTGGGATATAACGGACTGACAGATGCGGAAGAACAGACATTCCCCTCCTATCAGACCTTCAATAACTTCGTGTCTACGCTGGCTAACGACAGCCTGCGGACAGCCTGGCAGGCAGACCCCGCCAATGATGATTATCATTACTACAGAGGTTCCGACTTCGACCAGCTGAAGATGCCTATCCTTCAACGCTATAAGCGCATCAACAATCCGCAGGGCAACTCCCCCGACAATGATAATAATAACGAGAGTTACGACACCTCTTACAAGACCACTCCCGATGTAGAAGACATCAACCAAGACTATACCCTCAACGAGTACGAACGTTACTACCAGTATCGTGTGAGTCTTCGTCCCGAGGATGTGAACGAGAATAATATGGGAAACAACTATCTGGCAGATGTCAGAGAGTCGAGTGCCCGTTTGCGTAATGGTCAGACCGAGAAGGTAAAATGGTATAAGTTCCGTATTCCCGTTGCTTCACCCGACCGCGAGCGCATTGGTTCCATCAGCGATCTGAGCAGCATCCGCTTCATGCGTATGTTCCTGACGGGATTCAGCAAACCCATAGTCCTCCGTTTCGGAAGTCTCGACCTGGTGCGCGGCGAGTGGAGAGCTTACGAGCAACAGCTCAGCACCACCAGTTCTTCCAATGGCGGCACGATGGAGGTGAGCAACGTGAATATAGAGGAGTATACCGACAAGAAACCTGTCAACTACGTATTGCCTCCCGGCATCAGCCGTGTTACCGACCCCTCGCAGCCCCAGCTGGTAGAGAGCAACGAACAGGCAATGAGCATGATAGTCAAGAACCTCACCAAGAACGAGGCAAAGGCAGTCTATAAAACCACCTCGCTCGACCTGCGACAGTACAAGCGCCTGCAGATGTTCATTCATGCCAATGCCTTCGCCCAGAACATCACCAATCTGCAGAACGACCAGCTCAGTGTCTTCATTCGCTTGGGTAGCGACTACAAGAGCAACTATTACGAGTACGAAATACCTTTGAAGCTGACGCCCGAGGGCCATTATTCCGATGTAGACCGTGCAGCAGTATGGCCCGAAGAGAATATGTTGGATATCTATCTCAACGTCTTCACTGCCATCAAGAAAGCCCGCAACAAAGCCAAGGCAGCAGGCACAGCCAGCTTTACCCGTGAGTATTCAGAGTACGACTCCGACCGTCCCGGAAACCGCATCAGCGTGATGGGCAATCCCACCTTGGGCGAAGTGAAGACCATGATGATAGGAGTACGCAACAACTCCTCACAGCCAAAGTCGGGAGAGATATGGGTGAACGAACTCCGTCTCTTGGAGGTCAACAACAAGGGAGGTTGGGCAGCCTCGGGAGCATTGAACATGCAACTGTCCGACTTCGGCAGCGTCAACCTGACGGGAAAGATGATTACCGAGGGCTTTGGCGGACTGGAAGAAGGACTGGCACAGCGCACGACGGACGACTATAAGACCTATAGCTTCACTGCCAACTTAGAGCTCGGCAAGTTCTTCCCCGACAAGGCAAAGGTGACAGCACCCCTCTATTACTCCATCACGCAGGAAGAAACACGTCCGAAATATAATCCGCTCGATACCGACATGGAACTGGATGATGCCTTGGAGAGCGTCACCAAGCAGGAGCGCGATTCCATCGAGAGCATTGCCGTGACCAAGGTTACCAATACCAACTTCTCCCTGAGCAATGTGCGTGTCGGCATCAAGACCAAACGTCACCCCATGCCTTACGACCCAGCCAACTTCTCGTTCAGCTACAGCCACTCCCATCGCAAGACAACGGGAGAGACTACAGTCTACGAGACCGAAGACCAGTGGAGAGGCTCGCTCAACTACAGCTATACCCCCGTATATAAGACGTACGAACCCTTCAAGAACCTCAAGGGCAAGAGCAAGTGGCTCAACTTCCCCAAGGCGTTCGGACTCAATTACCTGCCCCAGAACGTCTCCTTCAACAGCGAGATGATTCGAAACTACTACGAGCTGCAGGAGCGTGACGTGGAGAGCTTAGAGAATACCCAGCTTCCCCTCACCTACAGCCAGCAGTTCCTCTGGAACCGCGAGTTCTCGCTGCGTTGGGACCTGACGAAGAATCTGCACATGAATTTCCAGTCGGCAACTCATGCAGAGATAGAAGAACCCGACCGCCCCGTCAACAAGGATCTCTATCCCGATGACTATCAGGTGTGGAAAGACTCTGTATGGACCAGTATACGCAATCTGGGAACTCCGCTCGACTACCAGCAGTCGTTCTCTGCATCCTACAAGTTGCCCTTTAACAAACTGCCCATTTTCGACTGGTTCAATGCCGATGCTTCCTACACGTCTAATTACAGTTGGGTCAGAGGAACCAAACTGGAAGACGGAACATCGTTGGGCAATACCATTACCACGAACCGCAACCTCACCATCAATTCCACGATGAACATGGAGACGCTCTATAACCATTTCCCCTTCCTCAAGAAGACCAATGAGCGTTTCAAGAAACAGACCACCAAAAAGAACACCAACAAGAAGAACGCCAAGGAGTTGCAGTCGAAGAAAGGCAAAGACGGAGGCAAGGATGCCAAGAATGCGCCCAAGGATGACAAAGAAGCGTCGGTTGCCGATGCCAACGGTCAGATGGTGGGACGCAACAAGAAGAATGCAGCCCGTGAAGCCGCCGCCAAAGAAAAGGAGAAGCAGGCTCTGGCGAAGAACAAGAACACCTTCCAGCGCGAGGTGACCCTCAAACCCGACACCACCCTCACCGTGGCACACAACAAGAAAAGCAAGCGTATCACGGTGGTTGCCAAGACAAAGGAAGGCAAGCCTTACGATTTGAAATACAAGGTACTTGACGAGAACAAGATTCTCATCAAGAACAGAGACAGCGTACAGCTCAAGCTGAGCGTCACACCCAAGGAACCCTTAGACAAACAGTGGTGGTATAGTCCGGCACAGTATCTGGCAAGAGCCCTGATGATGGTACGCAATATCAGCATCTCCTACCGTAGCCAGTATGCCATGACCCTGCCGGGCTTTATCCCCAATGTGGGCGATGCCTTCGGTCAGCATACGGGCAGCGTGCTCGCTCCCGGACTCGATTTTGCCTTCGGTATGATAGGCGACAGCTATATCCAGAAGAGCTACGACCACGGATGGCTGCTCTGTGCAGACAGCATAGCCACGCCAGCCACGACCAATGCAGGCGAGGACCTCCAGGTGAAGATAACGCTCGAACCTATCACTGACCTGAAGATAGACCTCAATGCCAGCCGTACGCAGAACAAGTCGAGAAGTATTCAGTACATGTACGACGGAATGCCTACCACCCAGAGCGGCACCTTCTCCATGACCACCATCAGCCTGAAGAGCGCCCTGGAGGGCATGGGTGATGCCAACAATGGCTATGCGTCCAAGTCGTTCAATCGCTTGTGTGGAAGCATAGAAGGCTTCCGCAACCGCGTTCAGCAGAAATATGCCAATGCCGTATATCCCCAGGGAACGACAAGCGGAACAGGCATCAATCTGGGCGGCACCCCCTACAACCCTGAACTGGGACAGGTAGGTCAGTACAGTGCCGATGTGCTGATACCCGCCTTCCTCAATGCCTATACCTACAGCGGAGCCTCGCTCGACATCTTCCCCAAGCTCATGCGTATGCTGCCCAACTGGACACTGCGTTATAGCGGATTGGGCAAGTTGCCCTGGCTGCGCGACCATTTCAAGAGCGTCAATCTGAACCATTCCTATAAGAGCGTCTATGCAGTGGGCAGCTATGCGTCCTTCAGCACCTGGCGAGAGTATATGGATGGTATGGGCTTTATCACGGATGCAACCACCGGCAATCCTGTACCCAACAGCATGTATAATATCAGCACAGTCAGCATCAACGAGGCATTCTCTCCCCTGTTCGGTATCGATGTCACGATGCAGAACAACCTGACCTGTAAGGTAGAATACCGAACTACCCGAGTGCTTACCCTCAGCACCACCAGTGTACAGGTAAACGAGGCGTTGAGCAAAGACTGGGTGATAGGTATGGGATACAAGATCAGCAATTTCAACCTGTTCGGCTCCGGAGCTTCTCGTAAGATCAAGAAGGCGCAGGGTGGGGGAAAGAACACCCAGCAGAACCAGCAGACACAAAAGCAGACGGGAGCAATACGCGGTGGAGTCAACCACGACCTGAACCTCCGTCTCGACATCTCTTATCGCAAGCAGGCAGCCATCACGCGCGACATCGCTACTGCCACCAGCTCGGCAAGCAGCGGCAACAATGCCTTCAAGTTGTCGTTCATGGCAGACTATACGCTGTCGAGACTGCTCACGCTGAGTGCCTACTACGACCGTCAGACCAATACCCCTCTGCTTTCCAGCAGCAGCTATCCTACCACCACCCAGGACTTCGGTTTCAGTCTTAAATTCTCATTGACTCGATAGTGCAGACCGCCTTTCTTGCCCTCTTTCTTTCACTCGCACGAATATATCCAGTAATCTCATTTCAGCATCCTCATTTCTCTTACTCATTTTCTTGACATTCTTCAATAATCCTCGTTAA
>CAMAHD010000010.1 GCA_945834405.1 uncultured Prevotella sp.
GAAGAGTGTTCCGAAGAAGTCGAGTCCTCCTCGTCCAAAGATTCGCGAGATGTATCTTTCCATTCAATCGCTTTGTCCAGGTCGAGGATGCTTCGGTATCTGACCTCTGGCGCAGCCACTACGCCACCGTGATAGAACCATTCGGAAGAAAAACGCATGATGTCCTCATTCATGCGATATTGCATCTGAAGCAGGGTGACAGCCTCGGGCTTGTTTTCTACGATACGCTGCATGAGGGTTTTATCCAATCCCCCCTTCATGGCCGCCATACTCTTGATGGTAGGTGGCAACTGACAATGGTCGCCCGCGAGAATAACACGCGAAACGCGACGGATGGGAATCCAGCAAGCAGCTTCCAATGCCTGTGCTGCCTCGTCGATGAAAAGGGTTCCGAACTTCATGCCATCCAGCAGGCGATTGGCACTGCCCACGAGAGTAGACGCGATGACACGGGCTTCGGCAAAAATGTGGTTGCGTATACGCAGTTCCATCTCCACCTCTCGTTCCTTGAGTCTATCCATCTTCTGATGGTAGCTGTGGTCGCCTCGTTTGCGCTGTCCTCGCAACTGCCTGATAGCTTTTCTGATAGCCCACAACTGCGGATAGTCGGGATGGGCTTCAAAACGGCGCTCGTAGGTAAAGGACAGCATCTTGTCGTTGACACGGGTTGGATTTCCTATACGCAAGACATGGATGCCTCTGTCTACAAGTTTCTCTGAAATCCAATCCACAGCCATATTGCTCTGAGCGCATACCAATACCTGATTCTCCCTCCGCAGAGTCTCATAGATAGCCTCAACCAGTGTGGTTGTCTTTCCTGTTCCCGGAGGACCATGGACTATCGCCACATCCTTCGCCATCAACACCTGATTGACTGCTTGTTGCTGTGACTCATTGAGAAAAGGGAAATGAATGGGAGAGAAAGAGAACACCTGTGCCTTTTGATGAGAATAGAAAAGGTCTCTCAGATAGCCCAGCCTGCCCTTAGCACCTATCGTCCTGTCGAGTGCCTCGAACATCAGACGATAGCTTGTTTCATCAAACGAGAGCTGCACACTGAGACGGGCTGCGGTCTGCAAGCCGACCAAATCCGTACCTTCAGCAACCACTGCCACCATCCTGTCTCCATCCACATAGCTCACGGTGGCATGGACAAATGAAGGTTTCCCACCCTGCTCGTTTTCCTTGCGCAGGAGAATGGGACGTCCCGGTTCAAAGTTATGTTCCGTTTCAACATCGCAGGTACGGAACAACTCGACGCTCAGCTGGTTGAGCGAATTATAATAGCTGCGGGCATAACGCACGTTCAACCACGCATCTCCACGCTTGGCAAGACGTTCCATGCCGCGTGCCTCCATCTGCCTGAGATGTTCCGCCTTGTCGGCATGATACTCTATCTCAAGCAATAGACGCTGTTGTTGGAGGGCAAGTATGGGTGACTCTGTCATAGATTTCTGAATGGATGGGAGGTTAGAAGATGAAGCTGATGGATAGTATATGCAAAAAGAGTGCGGTATGAATCACTCACGCCGCACTCTTGTTAACGGATGTCGGTATTGACGAGCGTAACTACACTCAAGATGGTAATGACGGCTGTCAAGACCAACGCTTCCGTTGTCTGATAATCTAATAACATAATCTTTACCTTAAATCTATTAACTACTAACCTAATGAATAACATTGTGGTGTATTCTCACGAACACATTGCAAAGGTAGGTGATTTCACAATGGCATGCAAATTTTTTAACTACCTTTATTCATTATCAATAGTCTTTTTGATTTAGGTCAAAGACCGTTTTTGCTTTGTCTTATCCGGCGTTATTCTGCAAGTTAACTATTAGGTAATGAGACATTTAACCTGGGTTATTGTTCACTTTGCCAATTTCCAGACGCAACCGTCTTTGGTATCTTTCACCTCAAAACCGGCATCCTTCAGGGCATCACGAATCTCATCGCAGGTAGCCCAGTCTTTGTTCGCTCTTGCCTTGGCACGCAACTCCAGAACCATGTCTACTACCTTGCCATAGGCTTCCTCGCGAGCTGCATTGGAGTTGCCCTTCTCAGCCCGAAGACCCAAGATGTCGAAGGCAAAGAGATGCATTGTCTGCTTCAGCTCTTCCAGACATTCGCCACAGATGCTTGCCTTATGGTCTATCAGCTTGTTGACCACCGTACATGCTTCAAAAAGATGGCTGATGACCTGAGGAGTGGCAAGGTCGTCGTTCATGGCATCATAACAAGCCTGACGCAATCCCTTCACCGTCTTCTCTGTATTCTCGTCACAATGGTCAGATACGGCGATGCGTTCCAAGTCGGCTATGCCATTGAGCAGACGCTCCAGTCCCTTCTCGCTGGCCTGCAGTGCTTCATTGCTGAAGTCGACAGTGCCACGATAGTGTGCGGAAAGGATGAAGAAACGGATAGTCATGGGTGAATAGGGTTTGTCGAGCTTCTCGTGGTTTCCGGTGAAGAACTGTTCAAGGGTGATGAAATTGCCCAGGCTCTTGCCCATCTTCTGCCCATTGATGGTTATCATGTTGTTGTGCATCCAATATTTCACCATAGGTTCTCCCTGACTGGCTACAGCTTGAGCTATCTCACACTCATGATGGGGGAAAACCAAGTCCATGCCGCCTCCGTGGATGTCAAAATGATTGCCCAGATACTTACGTCCCATGGCAGTACACTCACAATGCCATCCTGGGAATCCATCACTCCAAGGACTGGGCCAGCGCATGATATGTTCCGGCTGTGCTTTCTTCCAAAGGGCAAAATCAACCTGATTACGTTTCTCACTCACACCATCCAGTTCGCGACTGTTGTTGATGACATCGGTCAGGTTTCTGCCCGACAGAGCTCCATAGTGATGGGTCTTGTTGTATTTCTCTATATCGAAATAAACCGAGCCATTGCTGACATAGGCAAAACCATTGTCAAGAATCTGCTGCACCAGCTGTTCCTGCTCAATGATATGTCCTGTGGCATGAGGCTCTATGCTGGGGGGAAGCACATTCAATGCTTCCATGGCGGCATGATAGCGGTTGGTATAATACTGTGCTATCTCCATCGGCTCCAGCTGCTCCAGCCTTGCCTTCTTCTCAATCTTGTCGTCACCCTCGTCAGCATCATGCTCCAGATGTCCCACGTCGGTGATGTTGCGGACGTAACGCACCTTGTAACCGAGATGTTTCAGATAGCGGAACAGGATGTCGAAGGTAATGGCAGGACGAGCATGTCCCAGATGAGGGTCTCCGTATACAGTGGGACCGCATACATACATGCCCACGTTGGGAGCGTGAAGGGGCTCAAACGGCTGCTTGCAGCGGCTGAGCGTATTATAAATCATCAGATTTTGCTGTTTGTCTAAATTCATCGTTGGTATATTCTTACGTTTAATCCCTGCAAAAGTACAACAAATCGGCGGTATTGCAAAAAACTTTGGGCGTTTTATTTTGCACAACGATTCATTTTCACTAACTTTGCAAGCAATTACGCATAACTATTAATCAAAATTTTATCATAATGGCTTATACACGCATGACTGCTGCCGAAGCTGCAGCATTGATAAAAAATGGAGAGAACATCGCTCTGAGCGGATTCACCCCTTCCGGTGCCGCCAAGGCTGTGACCAAAGAACTTGCCAAAATCGCCGTGGCTGAACATGAGGCGGGACGTCCTTTCCAAGTAGGCATCTTCACGGGTGCTTCTACCGGTCAGAGCACAGATGGTGACCTTGCCAATGCCCAGGCCATCAAATACCGTGCCCCCTACACCACCAACTCCGACTTCCGCAAGCATGTCAACATGGGTGAGATAGCCTACAACGACATCCACCTGAGTCAGATGGCGCAGGAATTGCGCTATGGCTTCCTGGGTGACGTTGACTGGGCTATCCTGGAGGTGTGCGATTTGGAAGAGGGCGAGACAAGCTGCAAGGCCTATCTTACTTCTGCCGGAGGTATCAGCCCCACTGCCGCCCGTCTGGCCAAGCATGTGATTTTGGAACATAACGTCTTCCATAGTCCCGATGCCAAATACCTGCACGATGTATATGAACTGCAAGACCCTCCCTATCGCCAGCCTATCCCCATCACCAAGGTTGACGACCGTATCGGTACTCCCTACGTGGAGATTGATGCCAAGAAGATTGTCGGTGTCGTAGAATGTAATATCCCCGACGAGGCACGTGCCTTCAAAGACCTTGACCCCGTGACGACTCAGATTGGTACCAACGTGGCAGAGTTTCTGCTGAACGACATGAAAAGAGGCATCATCCCCTCTTCCTTCCTCCCCCTGCAGAGCGGTGTCGGCTCTACGGCAAATGCCATCCTTGCCGCACTGAGCCAGGACAAGAATGTACCCGATTTCAATATCTTCACCGAAGTTCTCCAGGATGCAGTGGTAGACATGATGCTGGAAGGTCGCGTCAAGGAAGCCTCTGCCTGCTCACTGACCGTCACCAACGAGAGTCTGAAGAAAGTATATGACAACATCGACTACTTCAAGCAGCACCTGACCCTCCGTCAAAGCGAGATTTCCAACTCTCCCGAACTGATTCGCCGACTGGGTGTCATCGCCATCAACACGGCTCTGGAATGTGACATCTATGGCAATGCCAACTCTACCCACATCAGTGGCGTGAAGATGATGAATGGTATCGGTGGCAGCGGCGACTTCGAGCGCAATGCCTACATCAGTATCTTCACCTGTCCTTCCGTAGCCAAGGGCGGACTCATCAGCTCTATCGTTCCCATGGTAAGCCACCACGACCATTCTGAACATGACGTGAACATCATCGTCACCGAACAGGGCGTTGCTGACCTCCGCGGAAAGAGTCCCTTGCAGCGTGCCCAGTGCATCATCGAGAACTGTGCGCACCCCGACTACCGCCAACTGCTATGGGACTACCTGAAGATTGCCAAGGGCGGACACACCAAGCACTGCCTGCCAGCCTGCTTCGCTATGCATGACACGCTCGCCAGAAAGGGCGACATGCACCTGACAGACTTTGCAGAATACGTGAAGTAAGAAAGTAATAACGAGAACTAATGATGGGGAGTTATGACGAAAAGCCGTAACTCCCCATTATTGTATCTTGAGCTATCTATTCAACTTTCGCAAGTAGTAAAAGGTAGATAAATGAAGATAAAAGGAAAAAAGTGACACATGCGAATGAATTATCTATATATAGGTATAGGAAGAAATGCGTTCTCCATGTGATTCACGGAATAGTCAGCAGGAGAACCTGTTATTGCGACAATATCAAAGCGGACATCGACATTCAGCCGATACCTTTTTAAATAATTGTTGGCTGCCATATTCAGCGACATGATTTTCCGTCTGTCTACCGCTTTTTCTGCCTCAACAAGCGAATCCCCCTTACGGGTCTTCACCTCCACAAAAACAAGGATATTGTTCTTCAATGCCACAATATCTAAATCACGATGACCCACACGATAATTCCTGTGTAATATCGTATAACCCTTTTCGCGAAGATAGCCGGCAGCCACCTCTTCGCCCCATTTGCCAAAGTCATTGTGTTGCGCCATAAAAGTAATCTTGGTGTGCAAAGATAAGACAAAGTCATGAAACTGCAAAAAAAAATGTGAATAATTAGGTAAGCCACAGAAAAAAGTGTATCTTTGCAGAAGAATCCTTGTAAAAACAAAATACATACACGAATGAAGACAAATTACGAAATCCGTTATGCATCCCATCCTGAGGATGCCAAAAGTTATGACACTACCCGCATCCGCCGAGATTTTCTGATTGAAAAGGTCTTTGCAGCCGATGAAGTGAACATGGTTTATTCTATGTACGACCGCATGGTGGTGGGCGGTGCAATGCCTGTTAACGAAGAACTGAAACTGGAAGCTATCGACCCTCTGAAGGCTGATTACTTCACTACCCGCCGCGAGATTGGCATCTTCAATGTGGGACAGGGAGAGGGCACCGTCAAAGTAGGTGACGAAACCTTTACCCTCGGTTTCAAGGAGGCTCTTTATATTGGCCGTGGCGACAGGGATGTTGTCTTTACATCTAAAGATGGCTCTAATCCTGCGAAGTTCTACTTCAACTCTACCACAGCTCACGCTGCTTATCCCTGCAAGAAGATAACCAAGGCTGATGCTGTCGTAGCACACATGGGCTCGCTTGAAATGAGCAACGAGCGCAACATCAACAAGATGATTGTCAATCAGGTTCTCCCCACCTGCCAACTGCAAATGGGTATGACCGAACTGGCTACAGGAAGCGTATGGAACACCATGCCCGCTCATGTTCACAGCCGCCGTATGGAAGCCTATTTCTATTTCGAAGTTCCTGAGGAGCAGGCTGTCTGCCACTTCATGGGTGAGGTAAACGAGACACGTCACATCTGGATGAAAGGCGACCAGGCTGTTCTTTCGCCCGAGTGGAGCATCCACAGTGCCGCTGCCACCCACAACTATACTTTCATCTGGGGTATGGGAGGCGAGAACCTTGACTATGGCGACCAGGACTTCTCGAAGATTACCGACTTGAAATAATACAAAACTTTCTACATAAAAATTCTATCATCATGAACAATCCATTTTCTTTGGAAGGTAAGAATGCCTGGATTACCGGTGCTTCTTACGGAATCGGCTTCAACATTGCCAAGGCTTTCGTTGCCGCCGGTATCAAAACCATCATTTTCAACGACATCAATGAGGCTGCCTTAGAGCGCGGTCTGGCCAACTATAAAGAGGCTGGCATCGAGAACGTGAAAGGTTATGTTTGCGACGTGACCAAGGAAGACGATGTGAAGGCTCTTGTAGAGAAGATTCATCAGGAGGTTGGTCAGATTGACATCCTGGTCAACAATGCCGGTATCATCAAGCGTATTCCCATGCACGAGATGAAGCGCGCAGAGTTCCAGCAGGTAATCGACATTGACCTCGTTGGTCCGTTCATCGTTTCTTCTGCCGTTCTGCCTGAAATGATGGAGCGCCGCGAAGGCAAGATCATCAATATCTGCTCTATGATGAGCGAACTGGGACGCGAAACCGTTTCTGCTTATGCAGCAGCCAAGGGTGGTCTGAAGATGCTTACCCGCAACATCTGCTCTGAGTATGGCGAATACAACATCCAGTGCAATGGCATTGGTCCGGGTTATATCGCTACGCCTCAGACAGCTCCTCTGCGCGAACGTCAGCCCGATGGCAGCCGTCATCCGTTCGACTCGTTCATCTGCGCCAAGACTCCTGCCGGCCGCTGGCTGGAGCCCGAGGAACTGGGCGGTCCCGCCGTGTTCCTGGCTTCTCATGCTTCTGATGCCGTCAACGGTCACGTGCTCTATGTAGACGGCGGTATTTTGGCTTATATCGGCAAGCAGCCTCAATAAGGCTCTGTCATATCGTAATCAGGCACTTCATGTTTCGTCCAAGAACATGAGGTGCCTGTATGTTTTCTGACCAACAGCAATGATGACACCAACTATTTCGTCTCGACTTTCATACCTATTCACTATTTCCATTCTTTCCCTGTCTTGCCACCTCGCAGGACGGGCACAGGGAAAATATGTCTTTCCTCAAGAGATACAGCCCCTCACAGAGACAGCATGGGCGCAATGGTATCCCTACAGCAGATACTGTCCCACCATCACTATCGACTCTACCGAAAAACACGTTTATGCCGGATGCGCTCCGCTTGCCATGTCGCAGATGCTGAAGGCTTGCCGCAAGCCTGTCATAAGCGAAAGACTGAACAGAACCTACGACTGGAACAACATGCCTTCGACGCTCGACACCGCCAATCAGCAGCAACAGATGGCGGTGGCGCGTCTCATTAGGGATTGCGGCATAGCTGCATATACCAACTATCAGCAAACAGCCAGCTCTACAAAACTGAATGAGGTAGTAGCCGGACTGAAACAATATTTCGGCATGAGCAAATATATGCACATTGCTGACCGCAACCAATACCGTGGCATTGCAGGCGACCGGATGTGGAAAGAAATGATTTATGAAGAACTGAATGGCGGCAGACCGGTCATCATCCGAGGACAGAAAGGCAAGAACTTCGCACATGTCTTCCTGATTGACGGATGCCGTGACTCTCTGGTTCATGTCAACTTTGGATGGGGCGGAAAGCGCAATGGCTATTATGACCCCGACTCTCTTTTCGGCTTTACTGCCAATCAGCGTATGATTATCGGAGCCACTACCGGCAACATCCAACCCAGGGTGAGACGCATCATCATAGAAAAAGCCGGACAGCTGCATCAACTCATTACAGAAAAAGACTGGCTGACCATGCACCACATCAAGATTTACGGTCTGCTCAACCGACAGGACATCGCACTGCTCCGACAGTTGGCTGGCGGTGGACAAAAGGGTGAACGCAACGGAAGACTTGCCACCATCGACTTGACGGAAACGGCGCTTATCTCACTCCCCGATTCTGCCTTCTATGGTTGCAGCTCACTCACTTATATCGCTCTGCCAGCCATGCTTCCCGAAGTAAGCAACAGTGCTTTCCAAAACTGCCAGCTGCTCAACGAAGTTGTCCTTCCTGCCATGCTGAACCGCATTCGCCGAGCTGCCTTCTCAGGATGTTTCTGTCTGAATGACATCCAGTTTCCCGAATCATTACAAACCATCGATTCCAATGCATTCAACAGTTGCAACAGGCTCGTCGACGTAACTGTCCCAAGTGGCGTGAAGGCGGTGGGTAATGGCGCCTTTGCCAACTGCAAGCATCTCAGAAGTCTGTCCTTGGCAAAAACCACCCGTCTGCTGTCCAACAACATCACACACAACACCAAGGTGAAACGCATCACCTTCAGATAAGTCGTGATAAGTGAACAAGGTAAAGGCAAGAGTGTCTATCCGTGATGAAAAAAATATGAAACAGGCAGATAATTCAAACGTGAAATAGATATTATCTCAGATATTTTGTCTAATTTTGCAGCAGAAAAGCCATCAGGCTAAAATCATCATTCAGGCAGACAATTAATCCAAGTAAAATGGAACAAGGTCAGATTCAGGTACACAAACAAGAGCAGGTGCTCAAACAGACACAGACCATCTCGCAGCAACAACTGCTGCAGGCACAGCTCGTAGAGTTGCCTATAGGGCAACTGATTGACCGTGTCAATACCGAAATGAATGACAATCCTGCACTTGAAAGTGCTCCACAGAATGACTATGCCGACGATATGTACCAAGCAGACTCTGACGACATGGACCTGTCGGACGACACCGATGATTATGAAACCCTGAACGAACGGGAAGAAAGGAGGTCGGCTCTGGATGATGCCCTCTCGAACATCGGAAGGGACGATGAAGAGTTGCCCGTATACCAAGGCGGCTTCAACACCCAAGATGCGGAAAACGAGGAACGGATATACGGCACAGACCAGTCCTTCTATGACCAACTGAGAGAGCAAATGCTTGAGATTCCTCTTTCCGAACAGGAGAAGGTCATCTTGGACTATCTGATAGGCTCGCTCGATTACGATGGCATACTCAGGAAATCGAATGAGGCCATTTCGGATGAACTCGCCGTATACCATAATGTATATGTCTCTGAAAAGGAAATACAGCAGGTAGTGGAAATACTGCAGGATTTTGACCCTGCCGGCATCGGCGCACACGACCTGCGCGAATGTCTGCTCCTGCAAATAAGACGGAAGGGAGACTCTATACTGAAAACTCTGATGACAAAGGTAATCAGTGACTATTTCGACGAGTTTACCAAAAAACACTGGGACAAGATTTCCGCCAGTCTCAACCTGTCACCTTTACAGGCAGAAACGCTCTATGGGGAGCTGAGACGCCTGAATCCAAAACCGGGAGCAGCCATGGGCGAGTCTTCAGGAAGAAACCTGCAACAGATTACGCCCGACTTTATCGTGGACACGCAAGATGACGGTACCGTCACCTTTATGCTCAACCAAGCAGAACTGCCCGAACTTCATGTTTCCCAATCCTTCTCTGACACTCTTCAAGAGTACCAGAACCACAAGGAGGGCATGAGCCGACAGATGAAAGAGGCACTGTTGTATACCAAACAGAAAATAGAAGCAGCCCGCAACTTTATCGATGCCATCAAAACCCGCCGAGAGACCCTCATCACCACGATGCAAGCCATCATCCACTGGCAACACCGTTTTTTCGAGGATGGCGACGAAGCCTCTCTCCGCCCCATGATATTAAAGGATATCGCGGAAAAGACGGGACTGGATATCAGTACAGTATCGCGTGTCAGCAACAGCAAATATGCACAGACAAGATGGGGCACCTTTCCCCTGCGTCATTTCTTTTCCGACGGATATGTCACCCAGAACGGAGAAGAACTGTCTACCCGCCAGATCAAGGCTGCCCTGCGCGATTTGATTACAGCTGAAGACAAGCAGAGTCCGCTGAGCGATGATGCGCTGAAAGACAAACTGGCAAAAATCGGTTTTCCCATCGCACGGCGAACAGTCAGCAAATACCGCGAACAGATGGGTATACCCGTAGCCCGCCTTCGCAAACAGATTTAAGAAAGAAATTACATCAAGTACCAGAACATTCATCTATGTCCCAACAAAAGAGTCTGATATGGGCAGCCCGTCTGCTCAGTGCCGTGTTTAATCCCCTCTATCTCCCGTTGGTAGGGCTGTTGGCACTCTTTGGCTTCAGCTATCTGAGCCTCCTTCCTTGGCTTTATAAGTTGGAGGTGATAACGCTTGTCTATTTCTTTACCATTCTGCTTCCCATGGCCATTATCCGCACATATCGCCACTATCAGGGCTGGAACCTGATAGAACTGGGACGCAGGGAAAGACGTGCCGTTCCTTACGTCATCTCCATCGTTTGCTATTTTACATGCACCTACACGATGGAACGTCTCCATATCCCCCATTTCATGCGGAGCATTCTCGTAGCGGCATTATCCATACAGATAGTGTGTGCAATGATTAACAGCTGGTGGAAAATTTCCACCCATACGGCAGCCATAGGAGGAGTGGCTGGAGCTCTCTTTGCTTTTGGAGAAATCTTCGTATTCAATCCTGTCTGGTGGCTTTGCCTCACCTTCCTGCTGGCAGGACTTCTGGGTACGAGCAGGATGATATTGCGCCAACATTCGCTTTCACAAGTGATAGGTGGATTCTTTGTCGGGTTCTTCTGCGCTCCGCTTTGCATCCTGTTTCTTCCCTGACATCAGACGAACCCAAGGTTTGCATCACAAAAATATAATATAAAGATATGAAACCATCAGTAAGTATTATCATGGGCAGCACAAGCGACCTGCCCGTCATGGAAAAAGCCTGTAAGTTTCTCGACGAGATGCAGGTTCCTTTCGAAGTCAACGCACTTTCAGCACATCGCACCCCCGATGCAGTAGAGGCTTTTGCACAGGGAGCCAAAGAGCGGGGCATCAAGGTTATCATTGCCGGAGCCGGCATGGCAGCGGCTCTTCCTGGAGTGATTGCCGCCTCTACCACCCTCCCTGTCATCGGTGTTCCTATCAAGGGTATGCTCGACGGACTGGATGCCATGCTCAGCATCATCCAGATGCCCCCGGGAATACCTGTAGCAACCGTAGGTGTCAATGGTGCCCAGAATGCTGCCATCCTGGCTGTAGAGATGATGGCACTCGCTGATACTGCCTTGGCTGAAAGACTCGCAGCCTATAAAGCAGGCCTGAAAGAAAAAATTGAAAAAGCCAATCGTGACCTGTCGGAAGTGAAATACGCTTTCAAGACCAACTGATGACACTTTCCGACCACATTGTTTTTTTCCTTCGTTATACCAACAAGTAAAGATTCATTGATGCCATGATAAATCTGTTCAATTATACCCGTCGCCAATCCTCAGCAGTGCAAGTGGGCAATACACCATTGGGAGCAGACAATCCCATCCGTGTACAATCCATGACCACCACCTCGACCAATGACACCATAGGTTCTGTAGAACAGACCCTGCGCATTGTGGAGGCAGGAGGAGAATACGTGCGACTGACTACCCAGGGAGTCAAAGAGGCAGAAAACCTGAAGAACATCCTTGCCGAATTGCGGAGCAGAGGCTGCCAGGTTCCCTTAGTGGCCGATGTTCATTTCAATCCCAAAGTGGCGGAAGTGGCAGCCCTTTATGCACAAAAGGTGCGTATCAACCCGGGCAATTATGTTGACCCTGCCCGCACATTCAAACAACTGGAATATACAGACGAGGAATATGCTGCCGAACTGCAGAAGATAGAAGACCGCCTGACACCCTTCCTTGACATCTGCAGGAAAAACCATACAGCCGTACGCATCGGCGTGAATCATGGCTCTCTCTCCGACCGCATCATGTCACGCTATGGCGACACACCCGAAGGTATTGTTGAAAGTTGCATGGAGTTCCTGCGCATCTGCAAGAAACAGGATTTCCACGATATTGTCATCTCCATCAAGGCCAGCAATACAGTAGTGATGGTCCAGTCAGTACGCCTGCTGGCAGATGCCATGGAGCGCGAGGATATGCACTATCCGTTACACCTGGGGGTCACTGAAGCCGGAGAGGGCGAAGACGGACGCATCAAGAGTGCTGTAGGCATCGGCGCACTGCTTGCCGACGGTATAGGCGACACCATCCGCGTATCGCTCAGCGAGGAACCTGAAGCAGAAATACCTGTTGCCCGCCACCTCGTCGACTATATTACCAAGCGTCAGGGACACCTGCCTCTGCCTCCGGACGAGCCGGCTCCAGGCTTTGATTATCTGCATCCTGAGCGCAGACACACGCAGGCTGTCGGGAATATTGGAGGAAACCATGTGCCCGTAGTCATCAGCACCTATTTCGACGAGTCAGAACCCAGCACCGGCGACTTTGCACCCGACTATGTATACGTAGGTGACGGCAGACACATGAACAAACACCAAAAGGCTCATCACTATCTGATAGACTTTGACGACTATCACGGACAGCCAGACACTTACCCCATCTTCCCTTATAATGCCATGCCATTCCTTTCAAGCATTCAGGCTGACATGAAGTTTCTGGTTCTGCCCTATGGAGCACCGTCAGAAGAGTACATCCCTTGTCTCAAGCATCATCCGGAGGTAGTGGTGGTGAACATGTCGAGCCATCAGAACAAGTTGGGCGAGCAGCGAGCACTTGCACACGAATTGATGCGAGAAGGCATTACCAACCCCATCATCTATTGCCAGACATATGCCTATCACGAGGCAGACAAAGAAGACTTCCAACTGGAGGCTGCGGCAGATATGGGTGCCCTGCTCTTTGACGGACTGACAGATGGCATCTGGCTGATGAACGAAGGTTCGCTGTCTCATGCCGACATTGAAGCGACAGCCTTTGGAATCCTTCAAGCCGCTCGTCTGCGCACCTCCAAGACCGAATATATTTCGTGTCCTGGCTGTGGACGTACTCTTTACGACTTGCGCGCCACTATTGCCCGCATCAAAGAGGCTACCGTCCAATACAAAGGTCTGAAGATAGGCATCATGGGATGTATCGTGAATGGTCCTGGAGAGATGGCGGATGCAGACTATGGTTACGTAGGTGCGGGTAGAGGACGCATCTCGCTCTATCGCAAAAAAGAGTGTGTACTGAAGAATATCCCCGAAGAAGAAGCCGTAGAACGGCTCATCGAACTGATTGAGAGTGACCGACATCAGGATTGAGACGAGCAATTCTGAAGCCCTCTCTTCTTCGAATAAACACAACAGAGGGCGCATGTTGAAGTGCGCCCTCTGTTTTTCTGTACATCTTGATTAGTCTTGATAGGCAGCCGCCTCAGCAGCCGCTATAATATCCTCTCTCGACATGGCAACAGGCTGAGTTGTAATATCTGAGAGATCAAATTCATCTTTATCTTGATTCTTTTTCTCTTCCCGCTTTCGGTTTTGTTTCTTGCTTTCTTCAGTATCTGACGCAGATGCCATCTGTTGAGAAGATTCCAGAACGCTCGGCTGTCCATCCTTCTCACTTTCCGATGAGGGTTGAAGTATGATGAACTCTTCCTTTTCATCCGTATCGGGTACCACGCTGACAGGTTCTTCCTCCATCTTGGTTCTTCCGGCTTTGGAAGCAAAAACAGCATCAATAAATTGCGGTTCACGGCGGAGTTTAAGCAACGTATCCTTCGACGCCAACTGCTGACTTTCCTTTTTAGAGTAACCTTTACCAATACATCCCTCCAGACCTTCAATCACCACTTGGTATACAAATACAGGACTTCCGCCCTTTTCCTTTGTCTGACTGACAAGTTTGAAGTCAAGGATTACCCGATTCTTCTGACACCATTCGATGAGTTTGCTCTTGAAATTCACCTCTTTGTATGCCACTCGGTCAATATTGATGAGTTTTGCCAGGATTCGCTCCTGCATAAAACGCATGCAGGCATCGTAACCACGGTCCAAATAGATGGCTCCGACCAGTGCCTCAAAGGCATTACCGCCCATGTAGCTGTTGTGCGAGCTTGTTCTTCCTGACGACGTAACGAGATTGATGATGCCCATCTCCTGAGCAAGTTTGTTAAGCGTTTCCCGCTGCACCAGCTTACTTCTGGTATTGGTGAGGAATCCCTCACGCTTACCTTCAAAATGCCGATAGACGATGTCGCCCACAACGGCATCCAGAATAGCATCCCCCAAAAATTCCAGGCGTTCATTGTTGAGGGGCTTGCCCTTGGCATTTCTCTTTGCCACACTCTTGTGCATCAGAGCCAGCTTGTAGTAGGAAATATTGTGGGGATAAAAACCGATGATTTGCTGAAGAGAAGAATAAAGCTCCTTTTCCTTTCGGAAGGGGAGCTTTATTCTGTCTATGATATTAATCATCAGCATACTTCTTGAAAATCACGCATGCATTGTGTCCACCAAAACCAAAAGTATTGCTCATGGCAGCGCGAACCACACGTTTCTGTGCCTTATTGAAAGTAAAGTTGAGATTGTAATCGAGTTCCTCGTCATTGTCACCCTCCTCGTGGTTGATGGTGGGAGGAACGATGTCGTTCTTGACAGCCAATACAGCAGCCATAGCTTCTACTGCGCCTGCAGCACCGAGCAGGTGACCAGTCATAGACTTGGTAGAACTGATGTTCAACTTGTAAGCAGCCTCACCAAAGACCTGCTTGATGGCTTTAGCCTCAGAGATATCACCTACGTGGGTAGAGGTTCCATGTACGTTGATATAGTCGATATCCTCGGGCTTCATCTGAGCATCAGCCAGCGCACGCTCCATGACGAGCTTTGCACCGAGTCCCTCAGGATGAGAAGCAGTAATGTGGTGAGCATCTGCACTCATACCTTCGCCGACCATCTCAGCATAAATCTTGGCACCACGAGCCTTGGCATGTTCCAGTTCCTCAAGAATCAAGCATCCGGCACCTTCACCCATCACGAAACCATCACGGCTTGCACTGAATGGACGTGAAGCACGCTGCGGGTCGTCATTGCGGGTAGAAAGAGCATGCATGGCATTGAAACCACCTACACCACAAGCACAGAGCGCAGCCTCAGCACCGCCACTGACGATGGCAGTAGCCTTGCCAAGACGAATCAGGTTGAAGGCATCAGCCAAAGCATTGCTTGATGAAGCACAGGCAGAAGTGGTAGCATAGTTTGGTCCATTGAAACCGAAAAGAATAGAAATCTGTCCGGCAGCGATGTCTGAAATCATCTTAGGAATGAAGAAAGGATTGAACTTGGGGCCGTCAGCTTCATGTACACCATAATACTTCACCTCGTCTTCAAAGGTCTTGATACCACCGATACCAACACCAAAGACAACACCAATCTGTGTCTTGTCCTCTTTCTCCAGATCCATGCCACTGTCCTTCACTGCCTGAATGGCAGAAACCAGTGCCAGCTGGGTATAGCGGTCCATCTTGCGGGCCTCTTTGCGGTCGAGATAGTCATTGAAGTTAAGGTTCTTTACCTCACATGCAAACTGTGTCTTGAACTTGGAAGCATCGAAGAGGGTCAGGGGAGCAGCACCGCTCACGCCGTTCACCAGGTTGGTCCAAGTTTCCTCTGGGTTATTACCCACGGGAGTTACGGCTCCGAGGCCGGTAACAACAACTCTTTTAAGTTCCATGATAGAAAATATATGTTAGTTTAATGATTTACTTAGCAAATGAAAGTCTTGAGATTTCATTAAATACGGACTACTGATTGCAGCTTTGAAGGGGTGCAGAAGATTATCTGCCAGCCACCCACTGCAATCCGTAGTCCGTATTATTTATGAACGAACATTATAATTCTTATTCAGTGTTGCGCTAAACGTAATCAATGAATATGAATTATTTTGTGTTCTCCTCAATGTAAGAAATGGCATCACCTACAGTGCCAATCTTCTCTGCCTTGTCGTCAGGGATAGACACGCCAAACTCCTTCTCGAACTCCATGATGAGCTCTACAGTGTCAAGTGAATCTGCACCGAGGTCGTTGGTGAAACTTGCTTCGGGCTTTACTTCTGCTTCATCTACACCGAGTTTGTCAACGATGATGGCCTTTACTTTGCTTTCAATTTCAGACATAATTGTAATGTTTAAAGTGTTAATAAAAAATTGTCAATGCTAAAAATCGGATGCAAAGTAACTAATTTTTATTTAACCCTGCAAATTATTTCAACAAAAAAGCACCCAAGAATGCACAAATAGGGTATCATTGTGCATTTTTTGGTGTCCTTTTTACACTGAAATGAACATTTTTCATCGTTTTCTATACATTCTTATCTGCGGTCAAATGTTAAAAGGATGTGTCCATTTCAGGTTCATTTTCTTTCCAGAAACAGGATGTACAAAGCTCAACTGCTCGGCATGAAGCAAGAGTCGTGTCTGTCCTTTCGTTTTTCCATATAAGGCATCTCCGACGATAGGCAATGCCAATCCGTCCTGATGTGCACAATGCACTCTCAGCTGATGTGTTCTTCCTGTATGCGGATAGAGGGCTATCAGGGTACGGCCTTTCTTTCTGTCAAGAATTTGAAAAGAGGTGATGGCAGTCTTTCCACGTTCAGTGTCCACCACTTGCCGCGGTCTGTCAGTAGGCTCGGGCCGTAGAGGCAGTTGGATATTCCCCTTGTCTTTTCCCTTCCAGATGCCTTCCAGTACTGCCACGTATTTTTTTCTGACGCTTCTATTTGCAAACTGTTCCTGCAGTGCCTGATGCACTTCGGGGGTTTTGGCAACGATCAACAATCCAGAGGTGTCCATGTCAAGGCGATGGACAGTCAGCGGCTCCTGCCTGCACTTGCCTTTCCATCGCTGTTGGAGTATGCTCACCACTGACCGACGGGCAGACCTGCCCGGAACGCTCAGCATCCCTGCAGGCTTCCTGACCACACAAAGCCAGTCATCTTCGTATGCCACGGTCAGTTCTTCTTCATCATCCTGATTCAGAGAATATGGCTCCACATCAAGTCCCTGGAGCATAAACTGAAGAATGGGCATACATTTGCCTCTGCATGCCGGATAAAAATGCAAGTGATGGCGCACCTCTCCTTTGGGAGATTGTCCCCACCAGAACTCTCCCATACAAACAGGTGTCAACTGATGCTGATAGGCATACTGCAACAATTTGGGAGCACAACAGTCACCGGCTCCCGAAGGCGGCAGTCGGTGATGAAAAGCCTCAAAGATGGCAGTCAGATGGTTGTGCTCTCCTTGGGCATTGAGCACGACGAACTGACTGAAAAGCCATTTCTGCAAATCATCAGAACGTTTTCTGTGCTCCTCTTGCAGACATCTGATATGCAGTTCCTTCTCATTCAGCTGCTCCTCGATAAGCGCTATTTCCTGGGCAGCCTGCTTTTTCTTCCTGCCCAACTCTGCCTTCATAAACTGACTTTCGCGAATCAACGCCTGTTTCAAGGCATCATCAGCCGTCTCTCTCAACAGGTCTCTCCTTTTCTTGGCTTGCGCTATCTCCTGTTTGTATGACGCTATCAGTCGCTCCGCCTCCTGTCTCGCCACGGCCACATCCTGTTTCAGCTGGATATAGTCGTCGCTTGCCTTCAGCCTCTTGACCTGTTGGAATAAAGAAGAAATGTTCCTTTCCTCCTGTTTGAAATAACCCTCAGGTTGCTGTGAGTCGTAGATGGGCGGAACAAAATAAGGCCATAGGCTCCGCTCGCCAAGAAGTCCGGAGAAAGCAGCCAGAAAGCCTATCTTTCTTCCCTTTCGGACTACCAAGACACCGAACATCTTACCCTTCTCCAACTCTTCATGCCATTGTGTCTGACGCTGCAGATAATCCTGCAGTTGTGAGGCAGCTGCCAAGGTAAGAGGATGTGGCTCATAATGAAAGGGATTGTTCAGTTTCTCAGGAGCCTTGGGAACAGGTTGACGGAATATATGGAGACACTTTGTAGCTGTCATACGATGATAGTTCGAATTGATGTAAAACGTAACCCATAGTTTGTTTGTTGATGGTGGTAACAGATAGCATCCACCTGAAATCAGCGGACAAAGTTACAGAATAGAAATGAAAGAAGTGGCAACTGGTGAGCATTATTTCCAAAAAAAGGAGCAGAATATTTGGAAATCCCACTTAATCTTACTACTTTTACAAGCAGAATTGACAGTTTATCCAATATTTCTACCTTATTCAAGATTTACACCTTATTATATATAACTCACAATAACCAAACAATCCTCATCATGAAAAAGTACTTTGCCGACGAACTCCGTTACGACGGAGGCATGGATTATAAACGCTGCGGCAGGAGCGGAGTGTTACTACCCAAGGTAAGCCTTGGATTCTGGCATAACTTCGGTGCCGTAGATGATTATGACAAATGCCGGTCGATAGCCCGTTATGCCTTTGACCATGGTATCACCCACTTTGACCTTGCCAACAACTACGGTCCTCCTTATGGCAGTGCAGAAGAAACCCTTGGCCGTCTGCTTGACGATGATTTCCGCCCTTATCGTGACGAGCTGTTCATCTCTACCAAAGCCGGTTACGACATGTGGCAGGGACCTTACGGCAACTGGGGGTCGAGAAAATACATGATTGCCAGTCTTGACCAAAGCCTACGCAGGATGAAGCTGGACTATGTTGACCTTTTCTACAGCCACAGATACGACCCGAACACGCCCTTGGAAGAGACTCTTCAGGCACTGGTGGATGTCGTGAAGGCAGGCAAGGCGTTGTATGTCGGCATTTCGCGCTGGCCTCTCGAAGCATTGCACTATGCCATCCAATATCTCCGTAAGCGTGATGTCCCCCTGCTCATCTACCAAGGACGACTGAATCTGCTCGACCGTGCTCCCATAGAAGAAGGCATCATCGACGAGTGCGAACGAGAAGGTATAGGCTTTATCTCCTTTTCGCCTTTAGCTCAAGGTCTGCTTACCGACCGATACCTTCATGGCATTCCTGCCGACAGCCGTATGCAGCGCGGCAAGTTCCTGCGTAAAGAGATGCTCACCGACGAACTGTTAGAAAAACTGAAGACACTCCAAGCGAAGGCTGAGAAACGGAATGAGACATTGGCAGAAATGGCTCTTGCCTGGATTCTGCAACACCAAGCAGTAACTTCTGTACTCATTGGTGCCAGCAGCACAGAACAGCTGCAGAAGAATCTCAAATGTCTGGCCGCTGAAAGCTTTGTTTCTGGAGAATTAGACTGATACGAACCTATCTTCTCTTACTTCAATGGTAGCATGTGATGAAGTCAGGAAGAGAATTAGAATAGCGGCAATGGTCGAAGATACCATTGCCGCTATTGTTTATATCGACTCTACTTCCAGAAGTAAGGAAAGTCAAGTATGCAAGAGGATAAAAACTTTCAACCGTACAGGTCGAATACTTTTCATAACAAGCCTTTTCTGAGCTTATGTTCAAGCATCCTATCCTCTTAGAGTTTCTGCTGAACCTCAATCTCAGTGAAGGTTTCGATGATGTCGCCCTGCTGTATGTCATTGAAATTAACAAGGCTGATACCACATTCAAAGTTGACAGCTACTTCCTTCACATCATCCTTATATCTCTTGAGAGCATTGATTTCACCGGTATGCACCACAATACCATCGCGCACGAGACGAGCCTTGTCTGTACGATGTACCTTACCTTCGGTAACCATGGCACCGGCAACAGTACCCACCTTGGATATCTTGTATACCTCTTTTACCTCCACCTGTCCGGTAACGACCTCTTTCTTCACCTTGTCGAGCATACCCTCCATAGCAGACTTGATATCCTCGATGGCATCGTAGATGATGGAGTAAGTATTGATTTCCACGCCCTCGTTATCTGCCAGTTTTCTGGCAGCAGAGGAAGGACGAACCTGGAATCCGACGATGATGGCATCCGAAGCGTCGGCCAGCTGCACATCGTTCTCGGAGATCTGTCCCACAGCCTTGTGGATGACATTCACCTTGATCTTCTCTGTAGAAAGCTTGATAAACGAATCGCTGAGAGCCTCAACACTACCGTCGGTGTCACCTTTGACAATCAGGTTCAGCTCCTTGAACGAACCCAATGCAATACGATGGCTGATGTCGGCAAGGGTAAGACGTGTCTGCGTGCGCAAGCCCTGTTCACGCTGCAACTGCTCACGCTTGTTGGCAATCTCACGTGCCTCCTGTTCCGTCTCCATCACGTGGAAGGAGTCGCCGGCGGTAGGAGCGCCGTTCAATCCGAGGATGATGGCTGGTTCGGCGGGTCCTGCCTTCTCCATGCGCTGGTTACGCTCGTTGAACATGGCTTTGATACGTCCATGACTGGTACCTGCAACAACGATATCACCTACCTTGAGCGTACCGTTGCTTACCAGTACGGTAGAAACGTAACCGCGACCCTTGTCTAATGAAGACTCGATGATAGAACCGGTTGCCTTTCTGTTGGGGTTGGCCTTCAGGTCGAGCATTTCAGCTTCGAGCAGTACCTTTTCAAGCAGGTCATCAACGCCCACACCTTTCTTGGCAGATATTTCCTGACACTGGTACTTTCCGCCCCATTCCTCAACCAGGAGGTTCATCTGTGCAAGGTCCTCACGAATCTTGTCGGGGTTGGCCCCTGGCTTATCTATCTTGTTGATGGCGAAAACCATCGGCACGTTGGCAGCCTGGGCATGTGCAATAGCCTCTTTGGTAGTAGGCATGACGCTGTCGTCAGCAGCAATGATGATGATGGCAATATCGGTCACCTGAGCACCGCGTGCACGCATGGCGGTAAAAGCCTCATGTCCGGGAGTGTCGAGGAAGGTGATGCGACGTCCGTCCTTCAGTTTCACGTTGTACGCACCGATGTGCTGAGTAATACCTCCGGCTTCACCTGCAATCACGTTGGTATTGCGTATATGGTCGAGCAGCGAAGTCTTTCCGTGGTCTACATGACCCATCACCGTGACGATGGGCGCGCGAGGCACGAGGTCGTTTTCATCGTCCTCCTCCTCTTGAATAGCCTCACTTACTTCCGCGCTGACATATTCAGTCTTGAATCCAAACTCTTCGGCAACCAGATTGATGGTTTCTGCATCGAGTCGCTGGTTGATAGACACCATGATGCCGATGGACATACAGGTACCTATCACCTTGTTGACGGGAACGTTCATCATGGTGGCAAGCTCGCTGACGGTAACGAACTCGGTGAGCTTCAGCGTCTTGCTTTCTGCTGCCTGCTCCTGCAGTTCCTCGTTCAGTCGTTCCTGCACAGCCTCGCGCTTTTCTCGGCGATACTTGGCACCCTTCTTGTTTTGGCTCTTGCTGGTGAGACGAGCCAAGGTTTCCTTAACCTGACGTGCTACGTCTTCCTCGCTTACCTCTACAGGTTTGGGTATGTTGCGGTTCTTACGGTTCCGCTTGCCACCGCCCTGCGCGTCGGCATTGTTGCCCCCATTGTTGGCAGAGGAGTTATTGTTCTGCTTGTTCTTTTTCTTGGAGTTCTGCTGGTTAGAAGCAGCTTCAATGTCTACACGTTCCTTTCCGATACGTACTCTCTTCTTACGTTCGTTGGTACCGCGCTGCTGTTGTGCCTTTTCCTCACGTTCTTTTTTGCGTTCTTCCTTTGACTTTTTCTTCGGTCGGGTACTCTGGTTCAGCGCATCCAAGTCAATTTTTCCAAGCACATTCACTTTAGGAGCGAGTTTAGCTTCGCTTTTGAGCGTGAAGATTTGCTGACTGCTGTCAGGAGCCTGCCTTCTGTCAGCATCTCTGTCTGTAGGATTTTCAGTTCTGGCCCCTGGTGTTGGTTTGGCGTTTTCCTTTTTCACTTCCTGTTTTATTACTGGGTTATTGTGGTGTTCCACCTGAGGTACTTTCTCCCCTCTTTTTTCTGTTGGAAGAGAGTTGGCAGCAGGCTGTTTATTCTCCTTGTAAGCGTTGTTTTGAGCATTGTCGGCAACATCCGTTTTCTTATCCTCTGCCTGTATTTTGGGTGTATTTTCTTGAGGTTCAGCCTTGCTTGTCTGTGGCTTGTCCTGTGTTAAATCAAGTTTCTGCGGTTCGGCTTTCTCTTGCACGTTTTTCTCAACAACTGTCTCGACAGCAGGTTTGTTGGCGGCAGCATCCCCGCTTTCCGTGTTTGATTCAGGGGTAGCAGACACCTCCTTGGCTCCTTTTGAGCCAAGCTGGTCAAGGTCAATCTTTCCGAGGGGCTTGAACACGGGTCTCTGTTCCAGGAGGTCTTCTCCCTTGGTCACCTTCTTGTCAGCTTTCTTGTCCTTGGTTTTCTTTGCAAATATTCTTTCGGCTTCATTCTTGATGTCTTTGTCGCCCTTGAATTCACTGACGAGAGCCTCATACTGCTGGTCGCTAATTTTAGTGCTCAGGTTGGCGTCTTCGCTCAATTCGCCGAGATTCTTCTTGTTTTTCAGGAATTCAACTGCCGTTTGAAGTCCTATATTCAATTCTGTCAATACTTTATTTAATCTGATACCCATTATCTGTTTATTTATAATTGTGAATCATGTGCCTCGTACTTCAGGCGTTCCTTCTGAACACCCTCTTGCAGAATAGACGAGGTGAACGTATTATTGCAAGGGTCCTCACCGCTCTGCTTCGGTGGATGCTGATTACTGTTCGAACTCAGCTCTGAGCACCTTGAGCATCTGGTCGACGGTTTCCTCTTCGAGGTCAGCCTTCTCGATGAGCATGTCTCTTGGTGCATTCAGCACGGCTTTGGCGGTGTCAAGTCCAAGTTTCTTGACTGCGTCGATTACCCACTGGTCTATTTCGTCAGAGAATTCATCGAGATAGATATCTTCATCTGCCTCACTTTCGTCCACCACGCGGAATACGTCGATGGTAAATTCGGTGAGCATAGAAGCCAGCTTGATGTTCATACCGCTTCTACCGATGGCGAGCGAAACCTCCTCGGGCTGCAGATACACTTCTGCCTTGTGGTTTTCTTCATCGAGCGTGATGCTGGAAACCTTGGCAGGACTGAGTGCGCGCTGGATGAAGAGCTGTACGTTGTTGGAGAAGTTGATGACGTCGATGTTTTCGTTACACAGTTCTCTGACGATGCCGTGTACGCGGCTTCCCTTTACACCCACGCAGGCTCCTACGGGGTCTATGCGCTCGTCGTAGCTTTCTACCGCCACCTTGGCTCTTTCTCCCGGCATACGTGCCACTCGGCGTATGGTGATAAGTCCGTCGGCTATTTCGGGCACCTCTGCCTCCAGCAGTCTTTCGAGGAAAAGCGGACTGGTTCGGCTGAGGATGATGCGCGGGTTGTTGTTTTCGTTGTCTACGCGCAAGACGATAGCCCTGACTGTTTCTCCCTTATGGTAGGTGTCAGAGGGAATCTGCTCTGTCTTGGGCAGATGCAGTTCGTTGCCTTCGTCATCGACGATAAGCACCTCCCTTTTCCACATCTGGTAGACCTCGCCGCTGACTATCTGTCCTACCTTCTCTTTGTATTTATTATAGAGAGAGTCGTGCTCCAGTTCGAGAATTTTGGATGCCAGTGTCTGTCTGAGATTCAAGATGGCCCTTCGTCCGAACTTGCTGAAGTTGACCTCCTCGCTCACCTCCTCACCTATTTCGTAGTCGGGAGCTATTTTCTGTGCGTCGGTAAGAGCTATTTCCTTGTTTTCGTCCTCCACGTCACCATCAGCAACGACGATTCTGTTTCTGTGGATTTCGAAGTCTCCCTTGTCGGGATTGACAATTACATCGAAGTTCTCGTCGCTGCCAAACATCTTGGCGATGACATTACGGAAGCTTTCCTCCAAGACGCTCACCAGGGTAGTGCGGTCGATGTTCTTGGTTTCTTTAAATTCCTGAAAGGTCTCAATCATGCTGGGACCCTTTTCATCTTTCTTTACTGCCATAGTTGTATATTCTGTTTTTATTTTTTTACTTGAAGTTGAGCAGATACTTGGTATACTTGACCTGCTGCATGTTGAAGGCCTTGTCCACGTCTACCATGACGGGTCTCTTTTTTCCTTCCAGCTTTTGCTTTTCGGTTACGGTAACTATGAAGTCATCCCCGTCGACACTCTTCAGTATGCCCTGGGTTTTCTTTCCGTCAAGCGCGAGCACCTCCACCTCTTTACCGATGTAATTGACGTATTGCTGCGCCACTTTAAAGGGCTGTCCTATACCAGCCGACCCCACTTCGAGTTCGTAATTGCCGAGTTCTTCTCCCAGCTTGTCCTGCAGGAATCTGCTCAGTTCGGCACAATCTTCAATCCAGACGCCGTCCGCATGGTCAATCTCTACGACAATACGGTCGTTGTCGGCAAATACTACATCAACGAGGAAGTAGTCGTTATCTTTCAACCACTCCTCCACGGCTGTTACCACTACCTTTTTTTCAATCATATAAATATCAGTCAGGGTTTAATTAACATAAAATGAGGGGCTTTGTCGAGCCCCTCATTCCACTGAACGCTGCAAAATTACGAATAATTTTGCTATCAGCCAAGTATTTTTCATTTTTTCTTGTCATTCTGCAGAAGTTTTTTATATTTCTCCATGTCGCCGAGCAGTTTCTCTGCCTCTCTCATTTGCACGTCCGACTTCAGCGATGCCTGTATGGCTCCCGCCCTGTAGTAGTATGCGGCAATGATGTCATTTTCTATCATGCGCACGATGACATCCCTATGCCTGTCGAGGTCCCGTCCCACGTGGTGCTTCAGTTTAGCCCTGAGCTGTTCGAACTCCTCCTTGGCATCTTCGTAATAGCCTTCAAAGCGGGCCATCTTTTCCAGTTCCTTGAGTGCGCTTTCGGTCATCTTGTCATAAGTAAATCCGCTTTTCTCCACCCTTTGCTTAAACTCCTCGTAGTCCTGATCTGTCAGGCGGAATTCGTCAGGTGCGGGTATGGTAGGATGTGCCGCCATATAGTCAATCTCATAGTCGAGCATCACCTCCGTGGAGTCAATCCTGTCGAGATATACGGCGATGTTGGGCAGTGTATCCTGCCTGACAACCACATCGGGCATGATGCCCCCGCCGTCGCGCACTTCTCTGCCGTTGCGCGTATGGAACACGTGGGTCAGGCTGTCGGGAATACGTTCGGTATATCCGCCGCCGTTGTGCTTGTAGTTGATAGCCTGCACGCATCTGCCGCTGGGTATATAGTATTTGCCTGTGGTCACCTTGACATTCGCGTTGTAGGGCAGTTCGAAGGGAGTCTGCACGAGACCCTTGCCGTACGTGCGCGTACCTAATATGATAGCCCTGTCCAGGTCTTGCAGCGACCCTGCCGTTATCTCGCTGGCACTGGCGCTTTCGCCATTGACCAGAACGATGATAGGCATCACGGTGTCAATCGGTTCGACACTCGTCTTATACTCTCTGTTGGCTCTCGCCAGTTTTCCCTTAGTCTCCACCAGCACGATACCCTTTGGCACCCACATGTTCACGATGCTGACAGCCTCAGAGAGCGAGCCTCCTCCATTTCCTCTGAGGTCGAGTACGAGTTTGCTGGCTCCCTGTTTCTTGAGGTCCAGAAAGGCTCTGCGCATGTTTTTGGCACATCCTTCTGTAAATTCAGACAGATAGATATATCCTACATTCCCTTCACGCATACCATAGTACGGTACATTGGGCATGGCGATACTCTTGCGCGTCAGTTTCACCTGCATTTCCTTACCCGTAGAAGGCCTTTTTACTTTCAGCAGGAAGCTCGTCCCCGGCTCGCCCCTCAGCTTGGCACTGACGTCGGCGACAGATTTCGAGGTCATGTCCTCCCCGTCGATACTGAGTATGATGTCGCCCTTTTTCAGTCCTGCCTCCGCAGCAGGCATGTCGGCATAGGGTTCGGAGATGATGACGCGCTTGAGCTTCTGGTTATACCTCACGATAGAGCCGATGCCGGCATACTTGCCCGTGAGCATCATCTTCAGGTCTTTCGAGTGTTCTTCGGGATAGTATTCCGTATAAGGGTCCAGGCTGTTCAGCATCCCCTTGATTCCATTTCCTATCACTTCTCCCGAGTTGAGCGAGTCGACATACATCATGTCGAGACACTTGTAGAGCTGGTTGAAGATGTCGAGATTCTTGCCAACCTCCAGGTTATGATTCCTGTTCTTTTGGGCACAGGCAACAGTTACCTGCAAACAGAGCAGTCCTATCAACCATAGATTTCTTTTCATAATGGTTACTTATATATAATAATGTGTATACGATTCTTGTGTCTATCGACTTCGGCAGATGGTGCGTACGGTCGTTTTGCGACTACAAAATTACACCTTTCAGCGATAATAACAACCTTTTTCTCTGTTTTTTTAAAAAAATGAGGGTAAAAAGCAATTTTTTTCTCAAAAAATTTGGTGGAACAAGAAAAATGCCGTACCTTTGCATCGCAATTAGGAAACAACGTTGCAACAATGCTTCAATAGCTCAGTTGGTTAGAGCACCTGACTGTTAATCAGGGGGTCGTTGGTTCAAGCCCATCTTGAAGCGCAAAAGCTAAGACTTAGAAATAAGTTTTAGCTTTTTTGTTTTTAGGAGACTGCTGATTCTATCCTCCTGAACACATGCGTTGCAAACGGACAGACAAACAACATGATACCATCAAAGTGACATGAAACAGCAAGACAAAAGACATTCACTGACCATTCTTTTCCTGTTGGGGTCCCATCTGTTGGGGCTTCTATTCCTTTCTTTATTCAGAATAGCCGAATATGCTTTCCTGCATACGATGGTCGAAGCGACAGAAGCATCCGCTTGGCCAGCCTTCGTCCGAGGACTATGGTTTGACAATGTGGTAGGATGCTATATCCTGGTTGTACCCCTCGCCCTGTGCCTGCTGGCAGGCAGTGCCGGCTACTATGCCCGATGGACAAGAAAGGCAGCATCCCTCTGGATGTGCATCCTCTACACCCTCTGTTTCAGCATCTCGGCTGCCAACATTCCCTATTTTCAGTATTTCTTCAAGAATATCAACTCGGGCATCTTCGGCTGGTTCGGCTATGCCGGCACCACTGCCGGTATGGTCTTCGGTGAGAGTTCGTACCTGATTTATATCTGCCTGTTTGTCCTTGCCACCCTTGCTTTCATCCTGCTGAACAGGGCATGGAGAAAATACATAGACAGGAAGATACAGCTGCCGACTCGCGTATCTGCAACTGCAGGCTCACGTATCTGCAATTTTCTGCTCTCCCTGCTCCTGACAGGTCTCTGCATCTTTGGCATCCGCGGACGCATAGGCTACAACCCCATCAAGGTGAGCGAAGCCTATTACTGCACCGACCCCCTGCTGAACCAGCTCGGCATCGCCCCCACCTTCAACCTCCTTACCAGCGTGATGGACGACATGCGCAAGGAGAACACTGAGCTTCAGCTGATGCCCTACGCCGAAGCCATCACCGAAGCCCGCAAGAGCCTGCATATCACGGGAAGGGTCGATTCTGCCGACGTTCTCCACCGCCATGTCATGGCAACAGCATCCCTTTCAGCCGGACAGGAACAGACAACAGTTTCTCACACTTCTGCCCAAGAACGCCCCAACATAGTCATTATCCTGATGGAATCCATGTCGGCCAGCCTGCTCCAGACCTTCGGTCAGCCGCAGCCTCTGACTCCCGTTCTGGACAGCCTCTGCTGTCACTCTCTGGCATTTACCCGCTGCTTTTCGGCTGGCGTACATACCAACCACGGCATCACAGCCTCTCTCTACTCCTTTCCTGCCATGATGAAGCGCAACCTGATGAAGGGCACCGTCACGCCCCATCGCGCCGGAATACCTACCGTACTGAAAGATGCCGGCTATCAGAACATGTTCTTCATGACTCATGAGGCCCAATATGACAACATGAACGCCTTTCTGCGCACCAACGGATATGACGAGGTTTACTCGCAAGAGAATTACCCATCGAGCGAGGTGGTGAACAGTTTTGGCGTGAGCGACCGATACCTCTTCCGTTTCGCCCTGCAGAAGATGAACCAGAAGGCCAGCAAGAACCAACCCTTCATGGCAACACTGCTGACCGTGAGCAACCATCCGCCCTACGTGCTGCCTGCCGACTTCCGCCCCAAGAGCAAGGACAAGGAGACCCAGATTGTGGAATATGCCGATGACTGTATCGGCCGTTTTCTGCAGCAAGCCCGCAGACAAGCTTGGTTCGAGAATACCGTCTTTGTCCTCTTGGCTGACCACGGAAAGATTGTGGGCAATGTGGATAGCGAACTGCCACAATCCTACAACCACATCCCCCTGCTCATCTTCGGGAAAGGCATCGAGAACCGTCGCTATGAGGGACTGGCTACGCAGGTGGACCTGATGCCTACACTGCTCGGCTTGCTCGGCATGGAATACGATTACAACGGTTTTGGCATCAACCTGTTACAGCAGCAACGGGACATGGTATTCTATTCGGCTGACGACCAGATAGTAGCGCGTGATTCCTCCTCCTGCTTCATCTACACCTCTTCGACAGGCCATCGCGCCTACTATACGCAGACCGCCGATGGCAACCTGACTCCTGCCCGAGAAACCCCTCGCCATGATGCCATCAGACGCTATGCCTTCGCCATGATTCAGACGGCAGAATACTGCTATCGCCATCAAAAATAGCCACGTATATTTTGCCATATCTGCCAAAATCATTATATTTGCAGACTGATATTCAGAAAAGCATCATCATGAAGGGGCAACCGAAGCATAAGAGATGGATATATCTGGTCACTACTTACGTCCTGACCGTGTCACTGTTTGTCATCGCCAAGGCAGGCTTTATGACCTACCAAAGTGGTGAGTACCCGCTGTCATTCTCCGACCTTTCTGCCGTGGTATGGCACGGACTGTCGCTCGACCTCTCCACCTCTATCTATCTTATTCTCTTCCCCTTTCTCCTCATCATCATTTCCCTTTGGTGGAATGGTTGGAAATGGCTGCGCCCCGTCCTGTCTGGCTACAATCTGCTCGTCTCTCTTGCTCTGAGCATCATCTTTGTCAGCGATGCCAGCCTGTATGAGTTCTGGCATTTCCGTCTGAGCGCATCCGTATTGGAATATCTCGAAAACCCCTCTGGCATCACGCAAAGCGTGTCATGGGGATTTCTGCTCGTGCGTCTCCTTGCCATCATCTGTCTGACAGCCCTCGTCTTCCGGCTGTATCAGAAACTCCTTCCCCGACAGCTCTCCCCTTTATCACTCAGCCGCCGCATCGCGAGCAGCTGCCTGTCCCTCCTGCTCGTCGGTCCGCTGCTCATCGGCATCCGAGGAGGTATCAGCGAATCTACCACCAACGTAGGACAGGTCTATTTCTCCCAGACCCAGTATCTTAACCATGCTGCCGTCAATCCGCTGTTCAGCTTCCTCTCGTCCTTCGAACATGGCGAGAAAGACTATTTCATCTACCATTACTTCAGCGAGGCTGAATGTCAACAGCTTACCGACCGTGTCTACACCACAGAGAGCATCCTCTCTGACACCCTTCTTCGCACCAAGCGTCCCAACGTGGCAGTGATACTGCTGGAAGGCTGCGGTGCCATCTTCACCCGACTGGAGGGACAGACACAGGTGATGCCCCATTTCAACCGTCTGATGGACGAGGGTGTGAACTTCACCAACTGCTACGGCAACTCCTGGCGTACCGACAGGGGTACCGTCTGCACCCTCAGCGGCTATCCCTCCTTCCCCAATGTGTCAGTGATGAAGATGCCCGACAAGAGCCAGACCATGCCATCCATTGCCGCTTCGCTGAAAAAATGCGGCTACAAGACCAGCTATCTCTACGGAGGCGACATCAACTTTACCAACATGCGCAGCTATCTGGTAGCCACGGGATTCGAGACCCTCTACAGCATGAGTCATTTCAGCAAGGAAGAACAAAAGACCGCCAAATGGGGCGTGCGCGATGACATCACCTTTGATGCCCTGGCTCGACTGATAGAACAGCCTCACGACAAACCCTTCCTGATAGGCTACTCTACGCTGAGCAGCCACGAACCATGGGATGTTCCGACCCACCAGCTGCAAGACCCTGTTCTCAATGCTTTCCATTATCTGGACGGCTGTATCGGTACCTTGGTCAGCAGACTGAAACAATCCGAGGCATGGAACGACCTGCTCCTCATCCTCATACCCGACCATGGCATCAGCTACGGCGAATGGGACAATACGAAACCTGCCCGCAACCACATTCCCATGCTCTGGTTGGGAGGAGCCATCAGGCAAGCGCGTACCATCCCTACACTCTGCAACCAATCTGACCTGGCGGCGACCCTCCTGGGACAGATGGGCATACCCCATCAGGAGTTCACCTTCAGCCGCGACATCCTGAGCAAAAGCTATGTCTATCCAACGGCGATGAACACCTTTACCAGCGGTTTTCTCTTTACCGACAGCACCGGACACATTGTCTACGACCTTGACTTCAAGCAATTTACCTCCAAGAAGGGAAATGACAGCCAACGGCTGCTGCAGACAGGAAAGGCCATCCTGCAACGTACATCCACTGACCTGAAAAACAGATAACAGCCATGCAACAGTTTTTGTATCACATATTGCGTTTCGTCTTCCTGCTTATCTCCAAGCTGCCGTTCGGCGTGCTTTACCGGCTCTCAGACCTGCTCTTCCTGCTGGTCTACCATGTGGCACGATACCGCAGACGACTGGTTTGGAAAAATCTGCAGACCTCTTTCCCTGAGAAAGATACAGACGAACTGAAATCCATCGAGCGTGACTTCTACCACTTCTTCTGCGACTATCTGCACGAAACCATCAAGCTGCTGAGTATCAGCAAAGAGGAACTGGAGAAACATGTGGAGTTCCGCAACCTAAATGTGGTGGAAGACTATTTTGAAAAAGGGCGCGACTGTGCCGGCATACTCGGACACTACGGCAACTGGGAGTGGCTCTCCACCACCAACATCGGATTCCGGCGCTACAGGGATGCCGTCATCGGCCTTATCTTCCATCCTCTCTATAACAAAGCATTCAACCAGCTCTTTCTCGACATCAGACAGAGCACCGGAGGCATCTGCATACCTAAGCAAAACATCCTCAGATACCTGCTCGGATTCAAGAGAGAGGGACGAAAGTCGCTGGTAGGATATATCTCCGACCAAGGACCCAAATGGGAGAATATCCACCTCTGGCTCGACTTCCTGAACCACGAGACTCCCGTCTTCACAGGTGCCGAACGTATCATGAAGAAGATGAACAACGTTGTCTTCTACGTCGACATGGAACGGCCGCAGAGGGGCAAGTATATCTTCACCTTCCGTCTGCTCACCGACAAACCGCAGGAACTGGAGGAACACGCAATAACACGCCTGTTCTTCCAACACCTCGAACAGTCCATCCGGCGAGAACCCCGATTCTATCTCTGGACTCACGACAGATGGAAAAGAACACACAAGGAGTTCGACGAACGTTTCAAGGTAGAGAACGGACACGTATTACCACGAACCAATAACGATATGCCATGAACAGACTATGTTACATCTCCCGCAACTACCGCAGTTCGGGCAACAAGGCAAAAATAGACATCGAAGACCTGCTGCAAGACATGGGGGCAACCAACCTGGGTCTGAAGCGCAGCCATTACAACAGCAAAGTGATTACCTTTCTGCTCGACCTGGCAGGAGTTGTCCGCTGCTGCCTTCAACTGAAGAAAGGCGACGTACTTTTTCTGCAATATCCCGTCAAGAAATACTTTTCGTTTCTCTGCCGCGCAGCCCATCTCCATCAGGCAAAGGCAGTGGCTCTTATCCACGACCTCGGCTCTTTCCGCAGAAAGAAACTCACGGTGCAGGGAGAGATAGAACGCTTGTCGCATGCCGACTATGTCATTGCCTCCAATCAAGTGATGCAACAATGGCTCATCGAACAGGGGCTGCAAAGACCTACGGGAGCCCTCGAACTGTTTGACTATCTGACACCTACCGTCCACGGCACCCATACCCCCTATCGGCAGGGACATGCCCGCGTGGTCTATGCCGGCGCACTGGCAAAACGGAAAAACTCATTTATCCTTCAGCTCATGTCCACCGACATGAACTATGAGCTCCATATCTACGGCAAGAAAGAAGGACTGCCTGGACTTCATGAAACAGACTCCATCAAACTCCGCGGCTTTGCTCCTGCCGAAGAGTTCGTAGCAAAGGTGGATGCCGATTTCGGACTCGTCTGGGATGGCGACTCTGTTGACAGCTGCACGGGCAACTTCGGCGAGTATCTGCGCTACAACAGTCCTCACAAAGCATCGTTCTATCTGCGTGCCGGACTTCCCGTCATCGTCTGGAGCCAGTCCGCATTAGCCACCGTAGTCGACCGCGAAGGCATCGGCTTCTCCATCTCGTCCATGCACGAGCTGAATGCCAGACTGTCCTCGCTCTCTCCCTCCCTCTATGAGAATATGGTTCACCATGTCGAGCGCATACAGGCTCGCCTGCGCGACGGCTCTTTCCTCCGACAGAGCATCCTCGCCATGCAACAATCCCTTGATGTCCGTTTCTGATGATAAGATTCATTATATCGCCTCGTTACCAAGCCCTCAACGACTGGCTTCACCGCCTGCCCACCATCTTCGAAAAAGAAGGGACGGTAGTCTACGACTCGCGCAACCTGATTAAGGTCTTCACCTTAGCCGATGGAACGCAAGTCAACGTCAAGCGCTATCACGCCCCCAGAGGCATCAACCTGCTTGTTTACTCTCTCGGCATACGCAAAGCCAAGGGTCTCAGGGCATATCAATACCCCGGCAGACTGCTCGCTGCCGGCATCTCCACGCCCGAGGCCATCGCCTACATCGAAGAACGCCATGCCGGACTTCTGGGCTACAGCTACTTTGTCAGCACCCAATGTCCCTACCCCCATCGTATGTACGAAGTAGGCAATGCTCGACAAGGCGAGTACGAACAGCTTGCCGTCGACTTCGCCTCCTTTACCGCCCACATCCACAATCAGGGTGTCATGCACTTAGACTATTCTCCCGGCAACATACTCTTCACACGCATGGATGACGGCCATTACGCCTTCTCGTTAGTCGACATCAACAGGATGCACTTCGGCGCCGTTTCCCATCGGCGCGGACTGGCTAACTTCAAGCGGATATGGGGTCCCAAGGACTTTTTTGTCAGGATGATACGCGAATATGCCCGTCTCAGACACATCAACGAAGAGGAAGCCCTCAGCTACGCCCTGCTGGCAAGACGCCGCTTCTGGACCCGCTATCAGCGCAAACACGAAATGGACTTCAAACTCGAACTCTAACCCAACCTTTCAACAAGCAACACTATGGTCAACTACGATATCAAACAAGTACAGGCACATACGCTGAAGATACTCATCATGCTCGATGAAGTATGCCGCCAGCACCATCTCACCTACTATCTCTGGGCAGGCACCATGCTGGGTGCCATACGCCACAAGGGTTTCATACCCTGGGATGACGATGCAGACATAGCCATGCCCCATGACGATTATCAAAAGCTTATCATGCACCCCGAATGGCTCCCTAAGCCCTTCGAATTAATCTGTACGGAGACTGACGAACAATATCCCCTCCCCTTCGGAAAGATACAAGATGCCAGCACCACATTGATTGAACGAGCCCATTTGAAATATATCGGCGGCATATACATCGATGTCTTTCCGTTGGATGGCGTTCCCCAAAACAGACTGCTCCAACGCCTCCACTTCGCCAAATACGAGCTTTACAAGAAACTGCTCTATTTCGTCTGCCGCGACCCCTACAAACATGGGCACGGACCACAGAGCTGGATTCCCCTCATAGTACAGAAATGCTTTACCTTGGGCGACATACAGACTCGCATCATACGTCTGCTCAAGCGTTATCCCTTCAACGAATCCACGCTCGTTGCCGACTATGATGACGGCATGAGGGGCATCCTGCCCAAAGAGATACTGGGCACTCCTACCGACTGTACCTTCGAAGGACACACCCTGCTCGGCGTAGAACAATGGGACACGTATCTCTCTGCCAAATACGGCAACTATATGGAAATACCCAAAGAGACCAACCGCCACCAGCACCACTTTCACTACATTGACTTCAACACGCCATATAGGGAAAGCAGCGAACAACTCTGAAAGTCGGGGGAGGATCTAACCGGTTTACTCTCATTCAGAAAAATATTCAAACAAAGGTTCTGAGGGACAGGTTATTTGGTTCTCCGCATGGCAGGACAGTGACCTGTCACCTGTCCTGTCAAATAAAAACAATCAATAATTGCAGACTTTCGGGCTAAATCTCACTTTTTTTTCGAGATTTAGCCCGAAAGTCTGCAATTTCTATTGGACTTAAACAAGAAAACGTATATTGCATCAGGTGAGTTGCGAAAGGGCATAGAGGGGGCAGATGTCCACATGGCGGATGGCATCGGCTGCATCGTGGTCGATGTAATCGAATGACCCGAAGTTCTCTAATGAGCAGCGTACTGCATTGTCGAGTCGTTTCTCGCGCATGAAAATCCACAGGCTTTTCATACCGCCCTGTGTGCCAGCCTTAATCTCTATCGGCAACACCTTCATACTGCGTATCGAGAGATAATCCACCTCGGCAATGCTGTTGCCTGTCTTTTCCCAATAGAAGAGGCGTGGCCGCATGACGGGAGCCTTGTATCGTGATATCTCAAGTCCTGCCACCATCTCGGTGATGCTGCCCTTGTTGACAAGGTCCTGAGGGGTGGCAGTCATGATGAGTTTGATGAGGTCATGTCCTAATTGACCGTCGAGTTGCAGTATTGCAAGCAGCAGTCCGGGGTCGAGAAAGAGGTATTTCGCGCGCTTGTCATCGGATTCAGCGTCAAGGGGCACTCCATTGGCAGCTGTTGCCACCACGGGGATTACCAGTCCGGCAAGGGTGAGCAAATGAAGTGCCTCGCGAATCTGAACACTACGGTAGCCCTCGGAAATGCGTGAGAACGTGAATTTCTGTCCAATCTGGTGACACACGCCATGAAGAGTGAGTCGGAGCAGTTCGGGATTGACTCGACTGCCGTATTTGTTGAAGTCGTCCTCATAGGTGAGAATGATGTCCTGATGCACTTGCTGGCATTTCAGAAAATCAGTAGTTTCCTTCCAAGTGGCCACGGCCTCGGGCATTCCACCCACCATAAGGTAGGTGCGAAACTGATTCACCAGTTTGTCGTGGAATGGGGCATCGAGAGGATGTTGTGCAGTTGCCTCACGGCGCATAGCAAGCAGTCCCTCCATATTCATTGCCACAAGGAACTCGTCGAAGGTCATAGGGTACATAAATACGCTATGGATTCTGCCCACACCGAAGGTAGGGAGACTCTGAAGGGCGAACTCCAACAATGAGCCTGCTGCTATGACATGGAGCTCGGGATAGTCTTCCTTGAAAAATCTCAATGCCATGATTGCCTCGGGGCATGCCTGTATCTCGTCGAGAAACAAAAGTGTCTGTCCCGGAATGATTGGCACCTGGATGTAGTTGGATATTTTGCTGGCAATAAGCTTCACGTCGAGGTCACCCTTGAAAAAGATGGCTATTGACTTTGCACTTTCAAAGTTTACCTCTGCAAAATACTTGAACTTCGTGCCTAAATGGCGAACGGCGGATGATTTGCCCACTTGTCTCGCTCCGCGCAGGAGCAGGGGTTTGTGGATGGCGCTTTCTTTCCATTCTTCGAGTGTTTTGTCGATAGTTCTGCTTATATATTTCATGACGATGACATATTTTACTGATTTTCAGCTGTAAAGATACATAAAATGTCGAAATCCGACAAATAATTCTTGAAATAATGTCGAAATCCGACAAATAATTCTCGGAATACTGTCGGATTCCGACTAAAATGGCAAGCGATGTCAGGCAGGAAAGAGCTTGCCACAGCCATGCACAATTCGTTAAGAATGTCTAAATAAATTGTTTTCTTTACACTTTACAGGGGATGGTATCATAAAAAAACATATCTTTGTAACCTTAATTCCGCAACACTTTGATTTAACTTTATTTATAAGTACCTGAG
>CAMAHD010000011.1 GCA_945834405.1 uncultured Prevotella sp.
TATTCATTTTATTTTTGAGTTCAATACTTTATATCCTATCATTGCCAACGCAAATATACCCATTACTTTAGGCTCATGCACAGCAGCACCCGGTAAACGCCTCTGATGTCAGTCAGACTGACCTCAAAGGGAGCGAACTTGGGATCCTTGTTGATGGAGAGGCAGCGCACGTAGCCCTCACGTTCGGACGGAACAAGAATCTTTATCACGGAGCCGTTGCACGTGTCGAGCACATACACCTTGCCCCACTCGATGAAGGCCTTCTCGTTGATCCTCTTCACATAGACATGGCTCCCGTTGGGGTATTCGGGAGCCATGCTGTCACCCGACACCTGTATAGCCAAATCCACATCACGTATCGGGGAGGCAATGAGCTCACAATCCGATTCCTTCACCGAGTAAATGAAATCGGTCAGACTGCCTCCTTGGGCTGCAACGGGTATCAGCTTCACAAACGTAGCTGTCCTACTTTCCTCACGAGGAAAATCTTGCTCCCTCACGGGGGAAGAAGATTGAGAGCCGGATGGAGATACCAACATCGAGCCTTCGCCAGTGCGCAACCAATTGACATTTATCTGAGGATATGCCTTAGATATTCTGTCTAATGTAGCCATACGTGTATTATCTCCCATCTTAGACACAGCCCCATTGCTTAAACCACAATAACGCTCAAATTCTGAGATAGATATGCCCAAGTAATCAATAAATGTCAATACTCTTTCGTTCATATTCCAATTATTAAAAATTACTAATTAGACGATAAATCTTAGACGAAACTATTGTTGTCTTAGATTTAATGTCTATATTTGCACCGAAATACTTGATGTGATTGGCGCAAATATACAAAATATGTTTGAGCGACACACTAAATGGACTAAAAAATTAAGAAGATATGGCTAAAAGTACATTGAGACAATTTTATGACGGACTGCCCGAAAGGTCGGTGTCCGCACCGAAGGCCGACTTTGTGCGCAAGGTGGCCAGCGAATGCCGGGTGAGTGAAATCACCGTCCGGGCATGGATATACGGCACACAGAAGCCCGACAGCCTGCGTACCTCCATCGTAGCCAAGCTGATAGGGGTGAAGGAAAACGAAGTATTCAAATTAGCAAACTCATAACTCAATAGACCATGAAACGAGAGACAAGAACCAATCTGATGAATTGCATCATTGCCGCATTGCTGGCAGTAGTATGCTTTGTATGCCTGCTGTGTGGGGCATGGTGGCACACCTTCACCTGCGCTGCCTGCGTGTTGCTGGCTTGGGTGTTCTACACCGACAGCGAGTATGGAACGGAATCCGTGCGTGACTACTTCGCACGCAAGCAGATGGAGGGCAGAGTATGAGCGTGACCTTAGACCTCTATCAGTTGAAGAACCTGTGCATGGATATGGCCAGCCTTGGAGCTGCCAACTTCTTGAAGGAAATCCAGCCAGTGAAAGACCTCATATCACAGCGTGAAGCCTACCGCCAGTTTGGTGAGGCACGTGTGAAGCGGTGGAAGAGCCAGCAGAGGGTGAGCACAGAGCGCAACGGCTCACAGCGTGGGTGCAAGGTGCTCTATTCAAGAGCCGAGCTGATGGCCGTAGATAAGAGTGAGAAACTGAACCAATATATCAACCATTAAACAAGATTCAACGAGTATGAAGACAATCAAACTCAGACAACTCTCCCTTGTGAACTTCAAGGGCATCCGGGAGCTGACCGTGAACTTCGCTGATGCGGAAACGCTGGTATGTGGCGACAACGGCACGGGCAAGACTACCCTCTTTGATTCGTTCCTGTGGCTCCTGTTCGGTAAGGACAGCACGGGACGTAGTGACAGCAACTTCAACATCAAGACACTGGACGGACAGGGCAAGGCCATCCTCCACTTGGAGCATTCGGTAACGGCCAAGCTGACGGTGGACGGTAGGGAAATGGAGCTGCAACGCAAGTACACGGAGAATTGGGTGAAGCCCCGTGGCTCCGTGGAGGAGCAGTTGAAGAACCATGTGACGGAGTTCTACATCAACGGTGTCAAGCTCTCCACCAAACGGGAGTACGACATGGAGATAGCTGCCATCATCCCCGAAGATGTGTTCCGCATGATTACCAATCCCTTCTACTTTACGAGCATGAAGCCGGAGGCACAGAAGGCCATGCTGTTTGATATGGCCGGGGACGTGACGGATGAGCAGGTAGCCGGGATTTGCGAGGACTTCAAGGAGCTGTTGGCACAGCTCAACGGGCGTAGCATTGCCCAATATGCCAAGGAGGTAGCGGCCAAGAAACGGGCTTGCAAGAGCGAGCTGGAGGTGATTCCAAGCCAGCTTGAAACCGCCAAGAACCTCATGCCGGAGGAAGAGGATTGGGTGGCACTGGATGCCGAGGCCAGCGAGAAGAAGCAGGAAATCCAGCTCATTGATTGCCTCATTGCCGACAAGAACAAGGCTAACCAACAGGAGTACGAGCGCAAGGCCAAGATACAAGCCGCCATCAACGAGAAGCGTATTGCGTTGGCCAATCGTGAGGCCGAGGTGAAGCAGCAGGCCAACAACGGGCGCAACGAGGCGATAATGACCCTTACCAAGGCGCAGGATGAAGCCTTCATGCTGCGTGAGCGCAAGAAGATGGAGGAGGGCAAGCTTGACCGTCTGAACGGGCAGCTTGCCAAGGCAGAGCAGGAGCTACAGGCACTCCGGGCAGAGTACCGCACCATCAATGCCGAACAACTGACCTATCCCGATGGTGCCTTTGTGTGCCCCACCTGCAAGAGGCCTCTTGAAGTGGCTGACGTGGAGGCCAAGCAGCAGGAGCTACAGGCCAACTTCAACAAGGATAAGGCCAAGAAACTGGAGGCCAATAAGCAGAAGGGAATGGCCGTGAAGAAGGAGGTGGTAGAACTGACCGCTAAGCGTGATGCCAGCCTTGCCGAGATTGAGGGCTACACAGCCCAATTGATGAAGAAGGTGACTGAGGCCGAAGAGCTGGAGAAGAACCTGCCCGAAGCCGAGAATGTGGATATGTTGCTGGCCGCTGACCAAGCATCCATTGACATCAAGAACGAGATTACCGAGCTACAGAATCAGCTCACCATCGAGGCCAAGCCCGAAGACGTGACAACGCTCAATGGCAAGAAGCAGTACCTCAACGAAAGCCTACAGGAGCTCTACAAGCGCATGGGCAAGCGTGAGCAGATAGACCGTGCCAACAAGGAGATAGCCATGCTGGAGGAGAAGCGCAAGGCCAATGCCCAACAGCTTGCCGACTTGGAGAAGTGGGAGTTTACGGCCATGCAATTTCAGAAGGATAAGGATGCCGAGCTGTTGAAGCGTATCAACTCCCTCTTCACCTACGTTTCCTTCTCCTTCGTGGATGAGCAGTTGAACGGTGGCGAGAAGCTGACGTGTGTATGCACCGTGAACGGCAAGCCCTACCCCGATGTGAACAATGCCGGGAAGGTGAATGCCGGGCTTGACATCATCAACGCTATCTGCAAGGCCAAGGGTATCACAGCTCCCGTCTTCTTCGACAATGCCGAGAGCGTGAATCAGCTCATTCCGAGCGAGAGCCAAATCATCCGGCTTGTGGTGACTAAGGACAAACAACTCACTATCAAATAACTCAAACCAATTAAACCAATTAGTATGACACAAAAGGAATATGATGCTCAGATGATGGAAATCAACGAGCAACAGGCGAAGGCCACATTACCCGTGAAACGGGAAATCGGTGCAATCAACTCCAAGATGTTGGAGATACGCCATCAGATGGACGAAATGAGGGCGCAACTATCCAAGTTGAGCATGGAGAAGCACTCTTTGGAGGTACGATTGAAGGAAATCAATGCTGACTACCACGAACGGAAACACTGGCTTGTGCTGGAGGCTCCGGCCAAACAGAAATGCCCATTGATGTGACCAATGTATAACCCTAATGCAATTGAGTATGATGACACAACAACAGACAACAGCAGTACAGGCAACGGCTGCAAAGGCCGGCACACAGGTAGCCAGTCAGCAGAAGCCTATTGACATTCTGAAATCCATGCTGTCAGCAGACAGCGTGAAGCAGCAGTTCAACAACGCATTGGGCAAGCACGCCAACAAGTTCATTGCCTCCGTGATTGACCTCTACAACACCGACAGCGGCCTTCGCCAGTGCCAACCCAAGCAGGTGATTTGTGAGGCATTGAAAGCGGCTGTGCTCAACCTGCCCATCAACAAGTCTATGGGATTCGCCTACGTGATTGCCTACAACAACTCCAAGAAGGACGAGCATGGCAATTGGATGAAGGTGATGGAGCCAACCTTCCAAATCGGCTACAAGGGCTATATCCAACTGGCTCTGCGCACTGGCCAGTACCGCACCATCAACGCTGATGTAGTGTATGAGGGAGAGCTCCGTACCGTGAACAAGCTGACCGGGGAAATCTCCTTCGATGGGGAGAAGAAGAGTGACAAGATTATCGGCTACTTCTGCTATATCGAGCTGTTGAACGGATTCAGCAAGACGCTCTACATGACGGTGGAGCAGATGGCCAAGCACGCCAAGCGATTCTCCAAGAGCATTGCCAACAAGCGTGACGTGACCGCTGAAACGCTGATGGTTCTTGCATCCATGCCTCTGAACGTGGATAGCAAGGAAGTAGGATGGACGGGCAACTTTCATGGCATGGCATTGAAGACCGTTATCCGCAATTTACTAAGTAAATACGGCTATCTCTCCGTGGAAATGCAAACCGCCATTGACAACGACATCGAGGGCGACAGCGAGACACAGAGAGAGGGCAATAAGGCTGACTTCGCCAACAAGCAGGTGATAGATGCCGAGGATGCCAGCTATGTGGAGCTGAATAGTAACGGTGCAAGCCCTGCCAAGGCAGAGCAGGAACCAAGTGAGGATGATACTCCGTATTGATCTATGGTAGTAAGAGTATTGGGGTCAAGCAGCAGCGGCAATTGCTATATCTTGGATGATGGCAACGAGGCTCTGATTATCGAGGCTGGCATACGCTTCGCTGAGGTGAAGAAGGCTCTGCGCTTCAACCTGCGCAAGGTCGCTGGCTGTTTAATTACCCACCAACACAATGACCATGCCAAGTATATGAGGGACATGGTGATGAACGGTATCACGACCTTGGCATTGCCGGAGGTGTGGCTGGCTAAGGAGGTTGCACCTATGGTATCTGTCAACCCCGGTACTGGCTACAAGCTGGGACGCTTCAAGGTGCTGCCATTCCGTGCCTGCCATGATGTGCCCTGTGTGGGGTATCTGATTGAGCATACCAAGTGCGGCAAAATCCTCTTCCTTACGGACAGCTATATGTGTGAGTACACCTTCAAAGGGCTCAATCATATCATGGTGGAGTGCAACTATAGCGATGTGGACTTGATGATGGCCATTGAAGCCGGACGGACATTGCCAGCACAGAGGGAGAGGCTAATGACCTCACACATGGAGCTGGGAACCTGCCTGGAGCTGTTGGAGGCCAATGACCTCAGTGAGGTATCGGAAATCATGCTCTTGCACCTCTCCAACGACAACAGCAATGAGCAGCGTTTCAAGGAGGCCGTGGAAGCTGCCACTGGCATACGGACATACATAGCCAATCCCGGATTGGTGGTTGACATTGACAAGTATTGACACCTATGGCAAAGCTCAACGTGGAAAAGCGCAACGGATTGTTTGACCTCCGTCCCCTGTATGACTGGTTCCGGCAAGTGACGGACGGGATATACAGGATTGAGGTGAAGAAGGTACGGAAGCCGAGGAGCAATGACCAAAACGGCTGGTTGTGGGGCTGCATTTACCCCATGTTGCTGGACGGGTTGCTGGATGCCGGATGGGAGTTCACTTCTATCGAGCAGGTACATGAGTTCTTCAAGGCTCAAATGACTGCCGATAGAGTGGTGAACAAGGAAACGGGTGAGATAGTCACCTTCCCAAGTTCCACTGCCCTCATGGACACCGTGACCTTCTCAGCCTATTGCGAGAAACTACGTGAGTATGCCAAGGAGTTTCTAAACATGGATATTCCCGACCCTGACAAGTATTGGAGGATGAATGAAAAAGATACCCAACTATGTGGTCAGCGAGCTGATAAGGCTGATACCCGTGCTGATAGCGGCCATTCCTCCAGGTAGTGGCCTGCGGATAGAAAACACCAAGAGATTACTCAACAATCTGATAAAGAAACTAAAAACATTGAAAGATGAAGACAATTGAATTGAAGGAAGAACAAGTAAGGGCAGCATTCAAGAAAGCCCAATCTGACGAAGTGAAGGAAACGCTGACAGCGTTATTCCCGGATATTGCTGAGGAACTTACCCAGAAGAAGCCAACGCTGGACGATTACACGTCCATCACAAGCTATGAGGATGCTTGTGAAGCCCTTGGCCATGCCCCGGTTTACTTTGATACGCTCTGGCCGAACCTTCCTAATCATATTGTTGCTCTTATGAAGCTGGAAACTATCTCCCGTGCATTGTGGGGGAAGAACTGGCAACCTAAGCCGGATGCAGAAGGTAGCAAGATATTCTATTGGCCTTGGTTTGCCTTATGGACGAAAGGTGAGATTGACGGCATGGCCGCAGATAAGAAGGTGGCTCTTTTGTCCGCTTATGCGTGTTTTGGGGCGCGTGCCGGGTTCGGTTGTCTGGGTGCGCCTAATCGCTCCTCGGGTGCGCATGCGTACCTTGGGTTCCGCTTGTGCCAAGAAACGAAAGAGCAAGCACTTTACTTCGGTGGACGTAACTTCGTAAAGCTGTGGGCAGAATACCTGCAATTTAACTTCGCAACGGGTGACTTCATCATTGATGAATAGATGTAGTCGCATTCCATGTGAGTGCGTGGATTGAAACTACAGGAACGAAATCCTAAATAATTATCAACTTAAAAACAAGAAGCGTATGAAAGAAATCATGCTTGCTGACACCCCGATTGAACAACGGGGAGCTATCATGAAGGATAGTTGTGACCAAATCGTTGAGCGAAGCTACACACGCAAGTTCGGCTCAGAAGAGACCAACGAGCGTAGGGCAGAGCTGGCGGAGGTGGCTATCCAAGTGAATGACTTGGAGGAGGAACTGGCCTCTATCCGGGCAGAGTACAAGGCCAAACTCAAACCCCTGTGCGAACGTATTGCCTCCATCCGTAACGAGCTCAAAGCAGGTGGCGAATGGGTCAAGGGTGAATGCTACAAGTTCGTGGATGAGGATGAGGGTAAGGTTGGCATCTACTCTCCGGAAGGCTACCTGCTGGAACAGCGTCCCATGACACCCGAAGAGCGGCAACGGAACGTGTTCCGTGCCCTGCGCAGAACCGGAACCAACGGATAATCATACCAATATTAACCAACTTAATTTTTTGATTTATGGAAAAAGAAGAAAAGACATTGTGCATCAACATTGAGCACTACAACGGTGAAAAACCCATCGAAGTTATCCAACGAGTAGGCGAAGCCCCGAAAGCGGTTGAACAACTCCCCACCAAGGAGCCTGTGAGCATTTCAACGGCTGGAGTTATCTCCACTCCGTATGACTGGCTGGACAAGCGCACAGAGACCTTTGACCACAAGAAGGCCAACGTGAAGGTCAACCGTGAGGACATGACCATCACCCTCACCATCAATGAGGATGACGCCTACCGGAAGAGCACATTCACGGGTAAGGTTGAGTTCACTGACATATACAAGCAGAGCAGGATCAACAATACCCGTGAGGGATGGGAGCCTGCCAAGCTGGGGCAGTTCCTGCGTCTGAACCGTGGCCTGTTTGCCGACAAGGAGGAGTGCATGAAGCTGGTGAGCCTGTTGAAGAACTTCACGGCCAAGTGCAAGGCAGAGATTCAGAAGCAGCGTGACCCGTCCGGGGCTGTAGCTGACGTGTACCGCCAAGAGGTAGAGAGCAACCTGCCCAAGTCCTTCACCCTGCGTATGTCCATCTTCAAGGGGACTGCAAAGCAGAACATTGAGGTTGAGTTTGACCACTACATCACGGATGGCAGTGTAATGCTCCAGCTCGTATCTCCGGGAGCCAACGAATTGACTGAGGAGTACCGTGATTGTTGCATGGACGAAGTGCTGGAAAAGATTAGCACTCTCGCCCCGGACATTGCCATCATGGAAATCTGATAACAGAGTTACTAACGAGGAGGGGAGAAATCCCTTCCTCTTCAAAAAACATCGTTATGAGTACAGATAACAGGTCTTTTATATTCAACCTTGATTGGATGGAGGTCTTGAAGGATTATCCGAAGGAGGTCAGATACGAGGTGCTGGATGCCATTATCGGTTATGCGCAATCGGGAGAAGTACATGGATTGAGCCCCATTGCTGGAATAGCCTTCATGTTCATCATGCGTGAAATGGATTTTAATAAAAATCATATCCATCCTTGTGGGAAAAGACATTGGAACTGGAAAGGAGGTGTATCGGACAGAAATCATAGCATTAGAGAATCTTCTGTGTATAAGAAGTGGAGAAAGGCAGTTTTTGAAAGAGACGGATATAGATGTCAGTGTTGCGGCAAGCGTGGAGGAAAACTTAACGCACACCACATTAAACCATTCTCATTATTCCCGGAAAGTCGTTTTGATATTGAAAATGGAATAACTCTCTGCAAGAAATGCCATATAGAATTACACAAAACAGAACGATTATGGGTAAAGAAAGTTTTTTGATATATAAATCCTTTTATAAGCCAATATCAAAACTATCTGACAAGCAATTGGGCAGATTGTTTAGGGCTATCTTCAAGTATCAGCTTGACGGGGAGGTTGAGGTAGAGGAGGACATTGAAATGGCATTTGAGTTCTTCAAGGCACGATTTGAACTTGACGAAGACAAATATCAAGGCATTGTCGAGAGAAACCGCAACAACGGACGCAATGCGGCTACGAAGAGGGAAGCAGCTAAGAACAATAAGCCAGTCGCACCCAATGGGTCAAACGATACCCAAGAACCCCAGTCGCACCCAGTGGGTGCCAGTGGGTGCCAGTCGGAGCCAGTCGCACCCAATGGACGCCTATATGATAGTGATAGTGATAATGATAATGATGTTATAAAAGAAAATAGTAAAAAGAAAACCGCCAAGCGGTTTTCACCCCCAACCGTTGAAGAAGTCCAGGCATACGTTGAAGAGAAGGGCTACAGCGTAGATGCCGAAAGGTTTGTGAACTTCTATTCGGCTAAGGGGTGGATGATTGGCAAAAACAAGATGCAGAATTGGAAATCAGCCGTGGCAACATGGCAGAAAGGAGAAAACGAAAATGGAAATCAACGGAAACAGACTGACGGAGGATATGGCTTTAGAGATTATCCGCCAATTTCAAGACCAACGGGCAAAACTGACGATGGAGCAGGCAGTGACGCAGCTCAACAACCATCGCAGGACTATTCTGAGAGGTTTTAAGTACGACCTGACAGACGATGAGCAATACGATTTGCACGCTAAGTTGATCAAAGGCATTGCCGACAGCTACATGCTGCGTGAGTACGGTGAGTTTGTGGTGGATGAGCACAACCGCAATGTGCTGAGGTTCCTCACCTACTACTTCAACGGGTGCAAGCTGGCAGAGGGTGTCTTCCCGGGCGAGCGGTACAAGCTGCACAAGAACATCCTGCTGATAGGCGAGCCGGGGACAGGCAAGACCTTGCTCATGCAAGTGTTCGCTGACTATCTCCGCATGACCCGTAACGACAATGCCTTTGCGAACATATCGGCCACCCAGCTTATGAACTACTACAAGCTGAACGGCCATATAGACAAATTCACGTACAACGAGGCGGCGGCAAAGGATTCGTTTGACGGGACACCCGTAAACGTCTGCCTCAATGACCTTGGGCTGATGACCGAGAAGGTCAAGAGCTTCGGCACCGAGCTGACGAAGGTCACAGACGAATTTCTGTTCGCCAGATACGAGATTTACCAGCAGCAGGGTAAGAGGTATCACATCACGAGCAATCTGTCCGTGAGGGAGCTAAAAACACGGTTTGAGGGCAGGTTGGTTGACCGCTTCAAGTCCTTCAATGTGATAGAGCTTCGGGGAGGCAGCCGGAGGAAGTGAGTTGACCAAGTAAACGGGTATATGACATGGAGAAAAAGAAAGTGATTGTTTCGCTCTGTAGGGTATTTCCGAAAGGGCACAGGAAGGCCGGGGAAGCAACGGACTTCGAGGCCAAGGTGAAGGATGGCCGGAAGATACACACCATCCGCTACAACGGGAATGACGTGTGGGCAAAGCGGTTCAAGGACATAAGCGAGGGCAGGAAATATCTCTCCTTGCGCCAGTGGACGGGCAGACCGTACAATTCGGAGCAGAGGGAGATTGCCAAGGTGGAGAAGATAGGGCTGCAGAAGGTGACAATGACCTACAACTCCGGGGATTCCATTCCGCAGGTGTGGATTGACGGTAAGGCGCAGGACATTGAGACCGTGGCCAAGAATGACGGAATGACCGTGGAAGAGTTCGTTGACTGGTTCATTGGAAGCAGAAAAGAGAACTACTTCGAGGGTGTTGTGATTCAATTCACCGACTTCAAGTATTGAGCTATGCGTGGCAACGAGCGACTGAAAGAGCAGTTAGGCGGTTATCTCTGCTTGTTTTGCCCACTCAACGATGAGAATATCAACGATGGTGTCTGTGACGGAAGGGGTTGCGATTCTGCTATATATGACTTCATGGAAGAGAATGAATCCTACTTCTACGACTATGACAACGATGATTTGTGTAACAGGAATGACCTTCTGAGGTTAATCGAAACAGGACACGTAAAATGACGGAAGAGACAAACAAAACCAAGAATACCGATTTGTTCCTCATAGACCCAAGGAACATAGTTGTGGTGGACGGATTCAATGTCCGCAGGGACTTTGATTTGGATGAGTTGAAGGAGCAAATCAAGGAGAAAGGAGTGCTCAATCCCATAACGGTGATAGCATTCCGGGATGAGAACGGGAACGAGAAGTACAAGCTGGTGGATGGAGAGCGCAGATACAGGGCTACCATGTTAGCCATTGAAGAGGGTGCTGACATTCCGTATGTTAAGGCGATGAAAGCCCGTCAGGATTTGTCAACAGAAGAGTTGTATATCCAGCAGATGATGCGCAACGAGGGCAAGCGGTTCACTGAGTACGAATGTGCGCTGATGTTCCGTAGGTTTAAGGAGGAGTTCGGCTACAGCCAAGTGGAGATAGCCGGGAAATTTAAGAAGAGCCCTGCCTATGTGTGCAAGTGTCTCTCTCTGCTTGACCTCCCTCCCTACCTACAGGAGAAGGTGATGAGGGGAGAAATGAGTGCGAAGGCGGCAAAGGAGATAACGGCCAACTACGGGAGCGAAGGAGAGCAGGTGAAGGCTGCAAAGAGCGCACTGGAGGCCGGGCAGGGCAAGGCGACCGCCAAGGAGGTGCTGGGCTCCCTCAGAGAATCCAAGGAGGCCAAGGCCATTGCGGAAGCGTTGCGCAAGGTATGGGCTTACATGGATGGCAAGAACATCGTGGACGTGGACAAGGTGGCAAGATTGCTGGATAAGCACGGGAGCCTTGCAAAGGCCATGCGTGAGTACAAGAAGGAGGCTGACAATGGGTAAAACGAGAAAGTATCATAAAAGACGTGAAAGATGAACAGACAGCAATATATGGCAAGCATTGGGACACTCCCTCCCATTCTGAGGGAGAAGCAGGAGGAAATTGACACCAAGCGGATGCAAACGGAGCTGACGCACGAAGAACAGGTGAGGATGGCCTTCTACCCGTGTGTGATTGCCCATATCATTTGGAAGTATGTTGAAGAGGTGCTATCGGAGGCTGCGGCCCAAAAAGTGTCTCTCCTGCTCCCGATAAGCAGATCCGTCAAGAAGCTGCGTAAGGAGTACGAGCATAGCCTGCTGGATGATCTGGACTACAGGCATCGCAAGACCATCGAGACACAGACGGACAAATTCATGATGGAGTACGGACGTGACTTTGCACTGCTGTACTTCTCAGTCAACGGAGAGTTCAAAAAAAAGCTCCCAAACTATCCATACGACACCATGAGAAGCAAGGCTATCATTGCCATGCTCTTCATTGACCTGCTGGACGAGCACAACAGGAGGATGGACAAGATGTTGTATGAGCGCATTGGAGAGAACAGGCAGAGCATCCGCATTCCCATGATGGCGAAGTTGCACCAATACATGGAGGCAATTGCCGGGGATGCCGGGAAGTTTGACTTCGCCAATGAGCACGTGAGAAATGGTATCAAGGTAATGTACAACCGCCTTTTACAGGCAGAATATGATTTGATATGAAAACGGTAAAGAAGAAAATTGCAAAAAAGCCATGCCAAAAACAAGATTCTAACGCCAACAGTATAGGCGTGGAGCAGGCAGTTATGAATCAGAGAAAGCGGGAGAGATGGTTATATCCATTGCGTATCAACAGCCATATCACATTGCTTGTCCCCAAGCGCAAGTGTAACGAGAAGTATGCGAAGTGGTACAGGGAAAACAGATTGGAACATGGAGAAAGAGAATGAATCACAGGTAGCCCGTAAGAACGACCGCAAGGACGGGAAACTGATGTGGGAGCTGTTGCCCCTACAGGATGTCGAGGATGTTGTGAGGGTATTCACTGCCGGAGCGCAGAAGTATGGTGTTGACCATTGGCAGAAGCTCCCCAACGGCTACCAACGCTACAAGGCGGCCATGTTCCGTCACCTGTTGGAGTTTGAGAAGGGCAATTGGACGGATGAAGAAACCGGGTGCATCCATCTTGCGCAGGTGGTATGGAATGCCATTGCACTACTACACATCGAAAAAGAGAAACGTAATAATCAACATTAAATTTCAATTGTATGGAAAAAGAAGTATTTAACGGAGTGTTGGATGAAGACAACAACAGGCAAGAGTATCGAATGAGTGAAGAGGCCAAGAACCAAGTAATAGCCCAAGCCAACAAGAGCATGAGAGGGCAAATCGAATGGTCTGAATACTTTAGGAAGAAGGCCAACAGAATGAACAAGGAGTTCAAAGAGGAGCTGCAAGAATCGGCAGACAACAGCTATGTGGATGCAGACGCATACGGTGCGTATAGGGAAGGAACATTCCTACATTCTGCCTGTGTGGTGAAGGTAGCCCGTGATGAAGACAATGGACTTTGGGTGCTACAGATTCTATCCGAGCAGCCAATCACGTTGCCCATCATCAAGCAGATACGGTACAAGTTCCTGCCCAACGACATCATGGTAACTATGATGCTGCCTCCCCGTGAAATGGTCAACAAGAGAAGTGTGATGCTCTACGAAATGCCAGCCAATCAGACAGAGGAGGAATAGCCATGCTCTACATAGGAATTGATACAGGAGTGAATACAGGAGTGGCCGTGTGGGACAACAGGAAGCGTTCCTTTGTCCTGGTGAAGACCATGAAGATACATGAGGCCATAGAACTGGTGAGGGAAGCCGCAGAGCGTTACAAGCATGGCAATGCCGAGCGGTTGGTTGTCCGGGTGGAAGACCCAAGGCAAAGGACATGGTACGGAACCGAGCGCATGAGCCGGGAGGAGGAGCGGAAAAAGCTCCAAGGAGTAGGCTCCGTGAAGCGTGACGCAACCATTTGGGAGGACTTCTTGCAAGATTTGGGGGTGGGCTACGAAATGGTTGCCCCCAAACGCAACAAGACCAAGCTGACACGAGAGCAGTTCAAACGGATTACGGGCTGGATGCCAGCTACCAACGAGCATAATAGGGATGCTGCGATGCTTGTGTTCGGATTATGATTATTTTGCATGATAATGTGTCTTATAAACACATTTATTGGTATATTTGCAAATACAGAATGGTTGGATATGTTTTCAATAGGTATTAGTATCAGTATATTGGCAGTTGTGGCCTTGGTGCTATTGGCACGTGGCAAGAGAGTAGGCAGATGCCTGTACAGGATGATGCCCAAGAGGTACATGGGTAATGGGACACGGATTTTCATATACATTGATGGCTGTTACAACAGATGCGCCACTATAACAGGGATAACAGGTGACGACATCATCATATATGGCCGTGTCTCCGTTCCCGTGGACTTCCGGGGCAAGTTCTACACGACCGCATACGACAAGATGGACGGCAGCAGGTTTACATGCGTGATGTGCCGCCGACATTACAGGCTGGTGCGCATCGCCGAATTTCTGCGCAAATGGTATGGATGGCCGGATGAAGACGGACAGTTGCCCGTGGATGAGTTCAACGTAAGTGAGGAGGGCGGCGAAGATGAGGAGCAGTGAGACCCAATGGATGGATCCGAAGATGCTGAGCCTGCTGGCCACCAATCCGAGGAAGATAACGAAGGCAGACTTAGACCGGCTTGTTGACAGCATCCGTATCAACGGCTTTTGGCCGCACAGACCAATGGCGGTGACGGAGAAGGACGGAAAGCTGGTGGTGCTGGGAGGCAACCAGAGGTTGAAGGCTGCAAAGAAGCTGGGTCTTGAAGAAGTCCCGGTTGTCGTTTATTCCGAGCTCACTCCCGAAGAGGAGGCAGACATCATCATCCGTGACAACATCAACAACGGGGATTGGGATTTCGACACCCTCCGCTTGGATGATGCTTTTGCCGACTACGACTTTGACTTTGCCGGACTGACCATACCCGACCTTGGGGAAGATGATAAGCAGGAAGAGGAGGAAGGCGGTGATAAGGAGGATGAAGATACCTCCTCCGTGGATGAAAAGCCGTTCCGTGAAAAGCTGAAAGATGTGCTCTATGATAGCGACAATGACTTTGAGATACCTAACCTCCTGCTGGATATGCAAGCCGGGAAGCTGGAGCTGCCCTTTGTCCCTTGGGGAGCGGAGAGCAGGCTTCGCAAGGATGCGGCAACGTATCACTTCTATGTGGATGATTACCGCTTTGAAGCCTTGTGGAAAGACCCTATCAAACTGCTTACAAGCGGATGCAAGGCTATTGTGGAGCCCAATTGTAGCTGTCACGACCAAACGCCTATAGCGTGGGGCATCCAGCTCATCTACAAGAAGCGTTGGCTCTCCCGGTATCTACAGGAGTGCGGTGTGAAGGTCTTCGCTGACCTCAACGTGGCTCACAAGTTCATCGAGTATAACAAGATGGGAATACCCCAAGGATATAACGCTTTCTTTACCCGTGGGCTGGACGGATGGATGGAAAGCCTAAAGTCTGACCTACAGGTAGCCCAAGAGATAAGCGGCCTTGAAAAGCCTAACCTCATCGTGTATGGAGGTGGCAAGGAAATAAAGAGGTTCTGCCAAGAGAAGGGCTTGCTGTATGTCAGTGATTTCATTAACGCTAAAAAGAAATAACATGGGAAGAACATCAAGCGGAAACAGGGGAGGCTTGCAACCCGGAGATAGTGACTATAAGGGTTCCATCAAGAATGTGGAATCGTTGGTGAAGATGAAGGATGCTGCAATGTACAAGGCAACAAAGGAGGCCATTTCACGCTATCATGCCGTGCTTGGCGTGAGGGAAAGGAACGTGAAGCTGGCAACGCTCTCTGCCGGAACATTGGGCGTACAAGTGTCTTCCGGTGGAAAATCAGAGGGCATCTACCTCAATAAAAAGTATTTCAACCAAGGAGCCAAGGCAGTGAAGGCACAGACGAACAGGGGCTATACATCGGGCTGGCATACCAAGACTAACAAGCCACTGGCGCACACCGTCACGCATGAGCTGGCGCACGCTACATGGAACTCCTCTCTTAGTGGAGCCAATCAAAAGGCGGCTGGCAAAGAGATACAGGCACTCTACAAGAAGTGGGTTGCCGATAAGAAAAAGACTGGCTATGGTAAGTATGCTCATACGAATGTGGACGAGTTTTGGGCAGAGACCGTGACCAAGACCGTACATGGTAAGAGTGACAAATACACCAACAGGGTGAAGGAGATTTGCAAGAAATACAAGTTATAACTATTTTTGTACCAAAATCAAACTAAAAAACTGAATGCAACATGAAGAAGATTGAATTATCGGCTGACGAGATTAAGGTAATCAAGCAGCAGCTCAACGGAGAAATTGAGGTGTGGAACGCTACTGACGAACAACAGAAACACCTCACAAGTGTAATCGACAAGGCAGAAGCTCTCTTGGATGAGCTGAATGCCTACGATGAACTGGAAGGTGATATGATTCTGTGGCTTTGGAACAAGTACAAAGACCAAGAAGGAATCACGGAATAATTTACTGAGTGAAGGAATCAGACAGCCGGAAGGATTGTCTGATTTTCCTTTGCTTTTAATATGTGTTTGATAGACACACAAAACAATAAGGAAACAATAAGATGGTTTTTCCAAAGGGGCATAAATTCGGTAACAGGTTCACAAGCGAGAATCAACCTGCCAATGCTGGCCGGAAGCCATCGGTGTATAAGTACATCAAGGATATTACGGGGAAGAAGGTAGCCCCGGAAATGAGTAAGGAAGATTACTTCAAGGTGATCCGGTTCTTGATGGAGAGCACCCCTGAAACGCTGGAGGGATTGGCCAAGGGTACAGATGGCAAGCCGAACAAAAAGACCCCCATTTGGGTGCTCAATGTTATCAGTGCAATCAATTCTGATGTCCGATATGGCCGGACTTCTACGGTTGAGCTCCTGTTTGACCGGGTGTTTGGCAAGGCGACACAGCCCATCGAGAGCGAAGTGAGTGCACAAGTCACTAACCTTGGCATGGACTTTTCGGCTCTGACCACTGAGGAGCTGATTCAGTACAATGCCCTTCTTGACAAACTCAATGGCAAGAAATAGGGAAGTGGACGTGTCAATGTCGCTTGCAGTCAAGATGGAGCTGTTCAAGCGAGGTTGCTTCGACTTCATTACCGTTATGGACGGGATGAAGCATGAGAAGCAGGAGGAGGCTCTACGTATTCTCTGTGATGAGGAGCACGTGGAGCTTCTTTATGGAGGTGCGGCTGGAGGAGCCAAGTCTTGGACGGGTGCGGCGTGGCTCCTCTTCATGTGCCTCTGTTTTCCGGGGACTAAATGGTTCATTGGACGTGCCGAGCTGAAACGCATTACCCAATCAACGCTAATCACCTTCTACAAGGTTTGCTCCCGGTATGGTGTCGGTGATGAGCTCTACCACTACAATGGTCAGTACAACTACATTGAGTTCTTCAACGTCTCCCGTATCGACCTGCTGGATTTGCAATACAAACCGGGCGACCCTCTCTATGAGCGTTACGGCTCCATCGAATATACAGGTGGGTGGATTGAAGAAGGCGGTGAAGTCAACTTCGGTGCTTATGACACCCTAAAGACCCGTATAGGCCGACACCTCAACAGGGAGCTTGGGGTAAGGCGCAAGCTGTTTATCACCTGTAACCCCAAGAAGAATTGGATGTATGACACCTTCTATAAGCCATCCATGAAGGGAGAGCTGAACCCGTGGCAATACTATCTGTCTTGCTTGGTACAGGAGAATCCCTTCATTGACCCGGACTATATTGAAGGGTTGAAGACCACCAAGGATAAGGTGAAGTTTGAACGCCTCTTCAAGGGAAATTGGGAGTACGATGATAACCCCAATGCGCTATGCTCCCATGATGCTATCATGCAGATATTCGGCAATACCATTTCCAAACGGACGGGTGTTCACTATATCACTGGCGATATTGCCCGTTTCGGTGCCGACTATGCCCGTATTGCCGTGTGGGACGGGTGGCATATCATCGACCTCAAATGTTTCCCTGTATCGAAGACTACGGACATACAGCTATGGATTACCACCAAGCAACGGAAGTACAGAATACCGAGGTACAGGTGCATCGTGGATGAGGACGGTGTGGGCGGTGGCGTGGTTGACAACTGCGACATCGAGGGATTTGTCAACAACTCTACACCGTTCAACGGGGAGAACTATCAGAACCTACAGACCCAATGCGGCTACAAGCTGGCCGACCACATCAACGATGGGGACGTTGGCATTGATGAGGATTTGGTCAGTGAATCGGATAAGGAGGAAATTGCCCGTGAACTGGAGCAGCTACAGACATGGAAGGCTGATTCGGACGGTAAACTGAAACTCAAACCAAAGGAGGAAATAAAGAACGACATCGGTTGCTCTCCCGACTGGAGGGATATGCTCCTGATGCGTGCGTGGTTTGATTACAATGAGTACGACATACCCGAAGATATTGAGCGGAGGTTAGGTCTTAACGATTAAATTTTAATTCTATGGGATTATTTGAAACTATCAAGAATGAAGTGAAGGCGGCTGTAGGCTACCAACAGAGCTTTGGCGAGCTGCTGGATTCGGGCGATGTTGCCCGTGCTATCTCCATGATGCGTGACCGTTCCGGGGAAGCAGCTCAATCCTTACTGGAGTATGAGATTTCATCCCACAAGGTGATGGAGAGGAAGGACAAGGCAGTGTATGACAAGAAGGGGAACTTCCTTCGGTGGAGCAAGAGGTGGAAGATACCCATCCCCTACCCGGCCTACATCAATGAGATAGCCTTGGTGTTCCTGTATGGCCGACCCGTCAAGTGGTTGCAGCTGTCCGACAACACCGATGATGCTTTCTCCTACTATGAGCGTCTGATGGACAGGGTGCGCTTCTCTGCCAAGGTGCGTGAGTGCAAGCGTATGGCCGGAATTGAAGGAATCTCTGCCATCCTCTATCATGTGTACAGGAACAGCGAGGGCAAACCCGACCTGCTTCTCAACGTGCTATCCAAGCGCAACAAGGATGATATTTACACGATGAAAGACCAGTACGGCAGACTGACCGCTTTTGCATGGGGCTACTATCTGACCGAGACAGGGAACAACACCATCCTTCATGTGGACGTGTACACCAAGGAGTATGTCTATGAGTGCAAGCGTGGGCGGTTCGGCTGGGAGGTCAACAAGCGTGTGAACGAGATTGGCAAGATACCTGTGCTCATATTTGAACAGAACCCGGAGCACAAGGACGTGCAACCGATGATTGAGCGTGTGGAATCCATGGAATCAACGGACGCTGACGTGAACGACAAGTTCGCCAACCCTGCTATGGTGGCCACGTCCGAAATCATCAACAGCCTGCCCAAGCAGGAGGAGGAAGCCAAGCTCTACATCTTGAAGGGTGGCGGCAAGATTGACTACCTCACTTGGAACGAGGCCAGCGAGAGCAAGAAGAACGAGTATGAGCGTCTTGATGCGCATATACTGAGTAAATCCTTCACCCCTAAGATTGACTTCGACAACATGAAGAGCCTTGGGAACCTATCTGCCAAGGCCATACGCAAGGTGATGCTCTTGGCCGTTATCAAGGCCGAGAGGCACAAGGAGAAGCATGATGAGTACATGAACCGCCATGCCTCCCTCATGTGTGCCATCATGGGCATCCTGGATTATCCGCACAAGGCCATGTATGATGCGCTGGAGCTGGGGCACAAGTTCCAGGAGCCCTTTGGCGATGATGTGAGCGAAATGCTGGCTGACCTCTCCAAGCAGTACAATGACGGTGCGCTGAGCCGTGAGACCTACTTGGAGCTGTCCTACTTGGTGAAGGATTCCAAAGCCGAAATGGAGCGGTTGAAGGCCGAGGAGGAGCTACGGATGGAGCAGCAGAAGGAGCTGAACAGGATGGACGTATTCGGGCAGGCAGAGTGACATGAGAGTAGAAACAAGATTCAATCCGGGTGACTGTGTTTGGACGGTATGTGACAACAGGGCTCACCAGTTCCGTGTTGCCAAGGTGGAGGTTACTGCAAGGTATGACAACGGCAGAACCTACGTCACCTATATCGAGGAGCGCAACATTCTCACCCGTAACAACCCGGTCAGCATCCGGCACGATGGAGGCAATTGCTTCGCTTCTAAGACCGAGCTGATTGCAAAGATGATGGAGGAATAGGTATGGCAGAGAAAGTGCTGAAATCGCCAAGCAATTACCATTGTCGGGATTGTAGGCATTCCACCGATTACCACGAAAAGAACGACAATGGGGAGTTCTTCATGTGCAAGTGCAAGTATCATCCATTCTCAAAGCTCCTCAACAGGGATTGTTGTGAGCATTTTGAGTTGAAGCGATAAGGCGGATCATGGCAAAGTATGTTGACTATAAGAAGATGGAGCAGCAGCTTCTCCAGCGGACGGAAGGTTATGCCGCAAATGTCCGTGCCATCTATGAGCGGTATTTCACGGAGATTATTAACTTGGTGAAGGGAACGGAGCTGGAGGACGGGGTTCCATTCTCCTTCTCTGAGTATGGTTATGGAGAGGAGGTGAACGGCATCCTACGGAAGATGTACAGCCGGGTCTATCAAGTTATCCGAGGGGGCGTGGAAAAGGAATGGCTGACAGCCAACGAAAACAACGATGAGTTGGTGAAGGCCGTGTTTGGCGAGAGCTCCATCAAGGACAACCACTTTGCCCGTTTCTTCAAGCGCAACAAGGAGGCTATGGATGCTTTCTTCGCACGGAAAAACAGCGACCACGGGCTGAACCTCTCTCAGAAGGTGTGGAACTACACCGGACAGTTCAAGAAGGAGCTGGAGAACACCTTGGATTTGGCCATCGGGGAAGGGACGGGAGCCAACAGGATTGCAACGAAGGTGAAGCAGTACCTAAATGAGCCGGACAAGTGGTACAGGCGTTTCCGCTACAAGAAGGGCGAGGATGCTGACGGGAATCCTGTCTATGGTCTGAAATGGAAGCGTAGGGTGTGGGATGAGGACAGCGAGGGCTACAAGTGGGTGGATGATGATCCGGAGGACTACCATCCGGGAAGGGGCGTGTACCGTTCCTCTGCAAGGAATGCCCAACGCCTTGCAAGGACTGAAACCAACATGGCCTACAGGACAGCCGACTATGAGAGGTGGCAGCAGCTTGATTTTGTCGTAGGCATCGAAATCAAGCTATCCAACAACCACACTACCAGGGACAGCAAGGGGAACATCGTGCGCCTGTATGACGTGTGCGATGATCTGGCCGGAATCTACCCGAAGAAGTTCAAGTGGCGTGGCTGGCATCCACATTGCCGATGCTACCAAGTCCCCGTACTGGCCAAGGATGATGAAATGGACGAAATGCTGGATGCGATACTGGACGGGAAGAATCCGGCAGCGGTTCCATGTGAAGGCAAGGTGAGGAAGCTACCCTCACAATTCACCGAGTGGCTGGAGAGGAACGAGGATAGGATGAATGACGCAAGGGAAAGAGGAACGCTACCCTACTTCATCCGTGACAACGAGAGGGTGCTGAATCCACCGACTGCAAAGGAGATTGCCAAGATGCGGCATGAAGCCCGGACGCAGGAACAGGTGGATGCTATCAAGCGGTCTTGGTGGGAGAGGAAAGCAATATATCACTTCGGAAACAATGTGCTCAACATCATGGGCGGCATTGCTGATGTTGATACGCTGGCTCTGCAAGAGGCGTTGAAGCATCCCGACTTGGAGGCCATCAAGACAGAGGCGAACAAGCTGAAAGCAATCGGAAAGAAGATTTATTCGCTCTCCAACATTGAGAACCCGATGGAGGTAGCCAAGAAGTTCTCAATGGCTGATGCTGTCAGTGTTGATAAGGCGGTTGCTGATAAGCTGGATAGCTGGATGCACCTAAGCCTCGAAACGCAGCAGAAGAAGCTGGCGTTTGAGGCTTATGATTACTTGGGTGGTAATATGAACCATGTGCAAGAGAAATATCCAACATGGCAGGTGTCACAGCAGGCATATATCAAGAAACTAAAGGAAGTTGAGGATAAAATTGAATGGAATGCCATTGGCAAGGAAATGTCAGAGTTGGAATCCTACTCGACAAAGAGCAGCGTTTATAAGGCAGCATTATTAGAGTTGCAAAATGCTTACTGGATTGGTGATAAGGATAAGGCCAAGGTGCTCATTGAAACATTGAAGAAAAAGCGTGATGAACTGGAGAAACGAGCATTAAAGAGAGCCGAAAGTAAGGTTGGTGGATTGACAAGTAAAGAAATAAAGAATTTGCTGGCTAATTACAATACAAATACTCTTGAAGAAGTGGATGATTTGTTGAGACCAACGATTGAGCGTTTATGGCCTACGCTGACTGAAGAGGAACGGACTATAGTAACGAAATATACACAGACATACGCATATCTGAATGAGCCTCTAAGAAACATATATTATTGTGGAGGAAGAAGCAGAAGTGAGTATGAGCATGACTTGCCAATTTTGACCGATATATTGAATAGATGTGAGGCTCCTAAAAACATGGTTGTCAGAAGAGGAACAGCGGACTATAACATATCAGTATTAGGTAAGAAGTTGAGTGAGGTTGAAGCTGGTGATGTGTTTGTTGATGGGGCTTTCTTATCTACAGCAGCACATAGGACGAAGGGATTCTTCCACTATCCTTATAATATGGTGATAGTTATCCCGAAAGGCTCAAAAGGTGTGTTTGCCGAAGCATTTTCTCACTATACGGACGAATCAAAATTCAAATTTGAGAAAGATTCCATTGGCGAAAAATTGCTTTGGGATGGCAAATCAAAGGAGAATATAGGTCTTGAATTTGAATGGATTTCGCAAAGAGGAAGTGAATTTAAGGTGATAAAAAGAACAGGCAATACCATATATCTTCAATTGATTTCACAATTGAAAGACCGGAAATGAGAGGGCTTATACAGCCCCCTCATTTGAATAAAAGGTATTGTAGAATTGCATAAACCCGTCTTTGGCATCCATGCGTGAATAGCATGACCTTGCATATCTATTAAACAGATACGCTTTGTATGTAACAGGTATGCCATCATACGGGTTAAAGCTGGATAGTCCGGCTTGAATGTAATCAGATAGTTGCTCTGCAAGTACATCGTTGCAGCCATTGGCACTATCTTTGACCCATAGCATTTCAATGCGCCAAAGCATAGATTTGTCACGGTCTTCAAATGGACAACTCTTTTCGCCTTTATAATAGCGGCAAAACTCGATAAGTGCTTTCTCTTTTTCATTCATAACCTTCTTGTTTGTAATTTTACATTCTTCCACTCATTGTAGAACTTCTTCCACTCTTCGGAAGTCACCATTCCTTCACTCCAGTGCTGTAAAAGTCGGTATAGGGTAGCTTTTAAGCCTAACCAAACATCATCATCCTTTTCAAAGTCTATAAGCCCGGCTCTTCGGTACTCTTCCAAGATGATGGATGATTCATTGGAATACGTTTCGCTCTTTGCATCGGATATTGCACGTTCAACCCACTCATGTTCTGTAATCCACAAGTAGTAAGGAACTCCCTTTTTATAGGGATTCTCTTCTTCGCCTTTGTAGTATCGGCAGATGTTGATAAGCTCAGTACGTTCTAACTTCATAACTTTTCTCCTTTGTTACCTCTGTTTGTACTCTGAGTGATAAGCTCACCCTTGCGGATGATGGCCTTCCTTCCGATGTATTCACCATCCTTCATGTCTGCCCAAATCACTTCCTTGGAAACGCCCACTACCTCCTTTGGAAGGACTGACTGGATGGCGGCAACGCTCCCGAAGTAGTAATGCTTCTGATACCCTTGGGGAGGTTTCAGAAGCTCTACGTGAATAACCTTCCTGTTCTTCATTGCTTACTCAAATTCGTATTTTCATATCCTAACTTTTATGCTACAAATATACAGTGTTATATTGAAAACAAATGTTTGTGAATAAAATTATCATTCACCAAGTAAATTTCCGCTAATACCTGCCCCAAACAGGGCAAAATCACCCAAAGCAGGGTCTTCCGGGAACAATCCCCGGAAGTAGTCAGTAATCATCATGGCTGTTTTCATGTCGGCCTGTTTCCTGTCCGTAATGCCAAGTTCAAGCGCAACCTTATGGACGTGTGTATCGAGAGGAATAATGAGCTCTGTGGGGCTGATATGCTGCCACAAGCCCATATCTACCAACCCATCATTACGAACCATCCAACGGAGGAACATACAGAGTCTTTTACAGGCTGAACCCTTGCCGTAGTCGGCAATTCCGTAGATACCATGGAAGTATTCGGAGAGGGATTGAACAGGGTGTTTGTCCGGCTGGCTCATAACGTACTCCTCCATGGTCTCATAACTCATGTACAGCTCATGCAATCTCTTACCAAGGAGATACATATCGTGATGGGAGAGGAAGCGGTATATCTTGCCATGGTTGTTGAAGTGGCTTCGGTAATCCCTTGCCATAACCCAGCTATAGGGGTCGCCCATGAAGCTGGCATCAATCTCTCCGGCCTTCTCAATGATGGCCTTCCTGTTGCCGAAGGAGAGCCAAGCGGTAATGAATCCGCTTACCTCTGCCTTTCTACCATCGTACTTATGTGGGAACTGGATTGGGTCTGACTTGATGAAGTCGGGGTTGTTGTACTGGCCTGCCCATCCTCTGAGGATGACATCAAGCTCACACTGCTGTTGCTGTCTCATGTCTTTCTCTGTTTTGAATTTGCAGCCTTACCTTCTCCGGGTCAAATTCGTAGTTCGGGCACGTCCTTCTGTTGCCCATCACAAGGAGCACAGGGAACAATGCCCCATGCTTACACATTTGTCCGTACTCGTTGGATGCTGATTTGCACTGGTCGCAACGGTACATATCTTGAACGCTACATATTGCCATAATCCTATAATTGAATTGTGCCGGGGAGTTATCCCCGGCTGCTATTACTTTGATTTCTTCCTGTATGCTGGCTTGGTGGTGGCTGGCTTGTTTTGCGTACCTATGAAGGTTTCGGCATTCTCCGTGTCCCTGTCATAAGCGAACTGGATTGTCTCTACCAAGTGAGGATAGCTTTCTTTTGCCATTTCGATAGCCAATTCAAGGGCTCCACGTACTTTGTCATGGACGCATGTATCAAGTATCACATAGATGTTGTAGTCAGTCATTTCCGGCCTCCTTTCTTCATGCAATAGGATTGGGCTTGTTGGCTTATCTCTCCTGCTGTTGCAATCCTGTTGCTCTGCAACCATCCTTCAATCTCTATCCGATTGAAATAGCACATCTTCCCCATAGGTTTGTAGTGGGGTATCTCCTGCCTCATAGTCAACTTATAGAGGTAGCTTTTTGAAATACCCATGTACTTTGCTGCCTCATCACTTGTCAGCACCTCTTTTGTAGTGAAAATCACCCTTTCCGCTAATTCCTCAGCTATTTTCTCGATTTCTGAAATTGCACACATATATTTTGATTTTTGTGAGAGGGTTGCCCCTCCCGGATTATTATAAAAGTGATACGATTAGGTCTTTATCTGCCTGCCAAAGGTTCTTCCCTGTCTCTATCATCTTGCGGATATAGTTCCGGGCTCCCATCATTTCAATGCAACAGCTTCGGAGCTCTGCGGATGAGTATTTATTTGCTTGCTCAAATATAACATCAATGGTCTTGGCTCTTTCTTTGTAAAGCTTTTCAATCTTCTTACCCTCTTCAATGATAATGTCAAGGGATTCACGGTTCTTTAAAAACATTTTGCAGAATACATCTTTATTCAGGTTTGTACTCATGTACATTGCGTTGATGGCCACATATTCGTCTTGTGTAACCTTCCTGCCGATTCTTTCTTCTAACTCAGTTTGTAGCATAATTCTGAAAATTTAATGTTGCACTTATGTTGTCTTCGTGTCCTAAACACATTGCAAAGATATGTTGTTTTATTTAATAAAACAAAGGTTTAGCGAATTATTTTCGCTTAATGTTTCTGAAACATAAAAATCACTTATGATTATCAATGTTTTGCAAGCGAATATTTTATGCGTTTAACAAACACATATCTGATTATTTTATATATTTGCATGATAAAGCTTATGTTTTGACATAAACAACTTAATTAAAATCAATGAGTATGAACAAAACTCTGTATGTTAAGGTCAAAGACCTGTGTAAGGACACCGGACTTTCAGAGAAGTACCTCACTGCGATAACCGAAAAAATGGGTGGTGGCATTGCGGATGATTCTACTGATGAGGGTGAAATCGAGAAGGTTGCAAATCAGATTGCGGAGCTGGCCAAGGAAGGGCAAGCGGAAGCAACACGATGGGCAAACAAGAAGAAGGGGAATCTGAAAAACGAGGGAGGCGAAGATAGCGGAGAGCCGAAGCCGAACGAGAAGAATGATGAGCCTAATCCGAACGATGAGCGTTTGAAAAAGCTGGAAGACGAATTGGCGGCACTCAAAGCTGAAAAGCAGAAGGGAGCACGCAAGGATGCTATCACAGCTTCCATGGAAAAGCACAAGATACCTGCGTATCTTCGTGACAGGCTGGCCAAGTCTATCTCTGATGAGGAAGACATTGAGGCGGCTGTTTCCGGGTTCAAGTCGGATTTGATTACTAACGGTCTGCCGACTGAGCGTCAAGAGGGTTCAAAGGCTGCAAGCGAAAAGCAGATTGAAGAAGCTGCCGGCAGCTTGCTCAATTCAATAACCGCTAAATAGTAATTACGATGAAGAGAAAGACTGCTTCGTTTACTGGCACTCGCCCGGTGTTCACTGGTAGCGTTGCCATTGTACAAGGTGGCTTCAATTTGGACAAAGCCAATCAGAACTTCGCTGTAGGTGACATTATCCCTGCTGGCACGCTTGCCATCATGGATGAGACTACCCGACTGGTGCAGATTGTCAAGTCTGCCAAGGTGTCGGAGGTTGACGCTGACGATAACAAGAAGGTTCTGCTGGTGGTAGATGAGTTCTATGAGCCCACCTTCGCTGTCGGTGACCTCGTTCTGAAAGACGGAACTGGTGCCACTGCCATTGAGAGCGTGCCTTCAATCACCAAGATTGAGCGTGAAGGCAACGTGTGTGCCATCTTCCTCTCTGCGGCCATTTCCGGCCTTGCCAAAGGCGATGTGCTCGTAGAGGTGGTATCTGACGGACAAAGCTCTGCCAAGTCCAAAGAGAGAGGTAAGGCCAACTGCGTGCTCATTGCCGATATTGACGTGAAGGAGTTTGAGACCTCTGTTGATGTCTCTGCCGACACGATGCAATACGCAATGTACGAGCATAGGGTTCCGCCCATCCCTGCCGGGCAGAAGGATTCAACTGGCCGTTTCCTCGCTGCCAACCCCCATGTGAAGTTAACCCAATCCTACTAATTCAAAAAAGGAGGTAACTGATGAAATCAATTTTCAACAACTTTACGGGTCTGATGAAGAACGGGAAGCCCATTGACTTCCTCGCCACTTGGAAGAAGACCTTTGATATGGCTTCTGAGCGTGAGGTTGCTCTGTTTCAGAAGATGTATTCGGACAACTGGTTTACCTACAATACTCCTCAGATGTCTTTGACCGCTGAGGCAATCGTTGGCAAGTACAACCTGCGCTTCATGGCTACCCTCATTGGTGACGAATCGCCTACTCCGTTGAGACGTTCTGACGGCTTCGACATTTGGACTAAGGAGATTCCCCGTGTCGGCCACAAGTTCCCCATGAACGCCCGTGACTACCGCAAGCTGATGGAGGTGTACGAGAATCCCCGTATCTCCGAAACTCAGAAGGTGAAGCAAATCGAAAAGACCCTCACGCACGATATGCAAGACGCATACCTCGGCTGTAAGGACGTGATGGATTTCATTGCACTGAAAGCATTCTCCAACTGGGGTGTCGCTCAGTTCAAGCCCGAAATCAACAACCCCGGAGGCCGTGAGTATGAGGTGGACTACCTTATGCCGGAGGAGAACATGATTGTTTCCGCCTTCAACTGGAACAACGCCAACACCAAGGCTGGAAAGGTAAGCCCTGTGCTGATGCTGGCTGCAATATGCGCACAGCTCCGTGACCGTGGCATTGAGCCGGGTGAGATACTGATGAGCCAAGACTTGTACTACTGGCTCCGCATGGACGAAAGCACCCGTCTGTTGGTGAAGGGCAACGACAAGAAGGCTCAGAACGTCACCAAGGCCGAAATGGAGGATTTGCTGGCTCAGAACGAAATTCCTGCCGTTACGGTTATCACCCGTAAGATGGGCATCGACAAGGACGGTAAACGCAATGCAATTGATCCGTGGAACCACAACTTCATCTGCATCAAGCCTGCCGGAACTATCGGTGAAATCCAGCCTGCCATTGAGGACAACGAGCTCATGGAGGAGGACAACGTGGACTACATGAACGCTGGCAACGGCATCCGTATCGCAAAGTGGCGCACGGGTGAATCCACTGGCCAAGTAGCTGCCGAGTACACCCAAGGTTCGGGTCGTCTGCTCCCCATCATCACGGAGATTGGCGCAATCGTCTGCCTCCAAGTGCGTGGCATCGTGGAGAAGGAGATACCTGCTGACGAAGAGGGCAACGCCCGTATGTACGTCACCAAGCAGGAGTATGAGAAGATTTCCGCTTTGTCTGTAAGCTAAACTGATTGGTTATGTTCGTACTGAGTGTGATACGCCCATTTATCGACAAGACCGATAAGAGCAAGACCTACAAGGTGGGTGAGAAGCTGGAAACTGCCGAAGTTGACCGGGTGAATGATTTGGTTGGCAGAGGCTTGTGTGTAATTGAATCCGTGAAGGCTAAGGGTAAGTCTTCGGGCAAGGATGCTAAATCTGCCGAAGCTGACCCTAATCCCGGAAACGGAGATAACAATGAATAGTCATGGAAACCCTAACAAAATTCGAGGCGTTGCTTGGTGAGCTGGAGCCGTACACTCCCAAGAGCGTGACCATCAAGAAGGCTCTTGCTGATGCTGGAGTAACGGACATGGAGGCATCCTACGATGCACAGGCCGACAAGCGCAACATTGCCGTTGCTGCTGTCAAGGTGCTCTCCAAGATGCTCTCTTTGTTAAGTGAATCAATCGGCAAGTCTTCCAATGGCTACAGCGTGGAAGGTCTGAGACAGCGTATCAACGCTCTCTGCAAGGAGAACGATTTGGACACTTCGGATTTTGTTGAGGTTTCTTCGATAACGGACGGTTCTAATCTTTGGTGACATGAGACACAACGGAAAATTCCAATACGCTGCCATCCCTGTAGCCGAACAGGATTCTACTACTGGATTCTATAAGGCATCCGGGGAAGAGGTGTGGATGGAAGGGTGTAGGTGTCAAATTGATAAGTCCATCCCTGCCAAGCAGATTGTCGGCTCTGACGGTCAGATGTGCCAGTACACACACGATGTTCTTCTCTTTGAGACGGACTTCAAGGGTGAGCTGGGCATCGGAATGAAGGTGAGGCTGATGTTCGACAACGGCAAGGAGGATGAGATTACCATCCAAGGAATAGACGATACCAACGGGAGGTACATTGAGATATGGGGATAGAAGCCATGTTCACGAAGGGGGATATTATCAACCCGGTTGCTGAGTTCCAAAGGCGTGTAGAGGAAGCATTTGTCATGCTTCTCCAATGGCTTGGCGAAAAGCTGGCCGCATACGCCAAGGCACAGCATAACTATACGGACAGAAGCGGAAACCTCACCAACTCCATAGGATATGCCATAACAAAGCGTAGCTCTATCATCTACTATAGTGGGAAAGACCAGCCCGGAGAAGGAGCCAAGGCCATGCTGGAGGCTGCAATGACATTCGCCAGCCAGCTAAAGGAATCCTACTCGCTCATTGTGGTAGCCGGAATGGATTACGCTGCCTATGTGGAATCCAAGGGGTACAATGTTATCCTTCCAGCGGAATTGCTTGCAAAGAGAATCGTCCCGACCGAGATAAACAAACTTGTTTCAAAAGCCAATAAGAAGGCAAAAGAATTGTTCGACCTATGATTACAACCGAAGAAATAGCCGTAAGAGTTCGCCAGTTGCTTTTAGAGAGCGACTTGAAGAACGAGCTGACGGGTCAGATTGACTACGAGAGGAACGACTACAGCAAGGAGGATATTATCATCATACCTCACACGGTGGATGGTGAGGAATCCGTGCGCTTCGGCCAAATCAACGTGAATATCCATGTGCCGGACATTGTGCTGAAACAAAAGAATGCTAAGGCGGTCTATCGGATTAACTACCCAAGGCTGATTGAACTCCGTGCAATGGCCATTGACGTGTTGAGGAATCACTACGAGCACGGCCAAGGCTACAACTGGACGATTGGGAGGCTGAATCCTGCCATCAAGGAGCCGGAGCACAATGAGCATTATTTCAGTTTGGCCTTGGAGCTGACTATCAGAGAAAAGTAACAACTTAAAAACTTTATAACTATGGCAATTTTAGCTACTATGGGCTTGAAGAAAATCTTCATTGCCCCTGCTTCGGAAGATGGTTCCATGCCTGCCAAAGGTTCCGGCTGGCTGGACTTGGGTGACGTGTACAAGGAGACTTGTACGTTGAAGGACGATGACCCGGAAACGACCGAGCACAAATCAGAGACTTCTAACAAGGTTATCACTCTGATTGGTGAGACTGCCACCAATGTTGAGCTGACCCTGCTTGACCCCGACATGACACAGATGGCTCGCTACTTCGGTGGTACGGTCAGTGGCGAAAAGGGCTCTCGCAAGTGGGTACGTCCTAAAAAGCTGCCCTACAAGGAATGGGGCTTGTGGCTCCAGCCCGAAGAGGGTTTGTTCGTCGGTTGTGCCAACGTGCGCATCATCCCCAAGTTTGAGATTACCTACAACTCCAAGGGTGTGTGCCTTGTACCCATGACCGTGAAGTTCCAGTCAGAGTTGCAGGTTGACGAAAGCATGAGCGACCCGACTTCTGTCTAACGTCTGACGTGTTCCATATCGAAGCCTCCTATCTCCCCGGATGGGGGGCTTCTTAATTTTGATTCAATATGAGCGAAAATACAGAGCTGACCCGTGAGCAGCAGATTGAGATAGAGGAGAAGGCCATCCAAGCCCTTCTCAACATGGGAGTGAAATTCTCCGTGAACCTACGGATTAACCCGGTGAAAGCACCCTTCTATATAAGATGGTGGAACAAGACATTCCCGAACCATGTGAAGGTATGGCGTGACAGACGCATACCGAAGGATTGGGACGTTGAACTGACCGATGTTCCCGATGCAACGACACAGCGGATGGAGCGTGTATATCGTAGGCATTTCCACATCAAGCCCCTCTACCTTGGAACGATTGATAGCCTCAGAAGGCTCTATCTTCAAATCGAATACAATGAGCAGGATATTGAGGCCAGTCCTACGAAGGAATCAAAGCGGCTCTTCAAGTACATTCCACTCATGGCCGAGATAGCAGCCGTTGCAGCCATCAACAACCCCTCCGTGGCCGAGCCATCCCGGAGCAAGGAAGTAAAGCGGCTCAAAGCCTTTTTTATGGAGCATCTTACGGTTGCCATGTTGAAGCGGTTGTGTGACGTAATAGCACAGATGATGAACCCATCGGGTTTTATCAGCTCTATCGGATTGATACGGGAAGTAGGGACGACCAAAGCACACCCGGTAGAGTAAGAGGGCTCAACAGCCCTTGGGGTAGCCGTGGCGAGACAATGAAGACCTACGGATGGAGCTACGACTACTTGCTTTGGGGTATAAGCTGGCTGAATGTGCAGATGATACTTGCAGACGCATTGAGGGTTGACAATGACCACGAGGAGAATGACGGGGAATCGGAAGCCGTGAAGCTGGAGAGTAAGGAAGACATTAAGAACTTTTTCAAACGCATGATGTAATGGATAATGTTAACGGAGCCTTGGCGTTCAAGGCGACCCTCGATATAAACGACTTCAATGTGTCGGCACAGGCGATGGAGCGACACATAAGGCAGGTTTCCAGTACGGCAATGGCAGAATCCTCCAAGATGGATGATTCAATTCTCAGCTTCGCACAGAACGGAGCCAAGTACATTATCTCCTATTTGGTTGGTCAAGGCATGGGCTCACTGGTGCAGAGCATCGTACAGACCCGTGGCCAGTTCCAGCAGCTTGAAATCGCATTCTCCACCATGCTACGGAGCAGCACGCAGGCGCAAACGCTGATGAACCGACTGATTGAGACAGCGGCTAAGACACCGTCTGACCTACAGGGAATAGCATCCTCTGCCAAGCAGATGCTTGCCTACGGATCTACGGTTGACACCGTGGTTGATGAGCTGGTAATGCTGGGCAACGTGGCATCGGGCGTTGGTGCCCCTCTGAGCGAGATTGCCTATCTGTATGGCACATTGCGCACGCAGGGAAGGGCATACTCGACGGATATACGCCAGTTTGCCGGACGTGGTATTCCCATCTACGAAGAGCTGTCAAAAGTCCTTGGAGTGACCAAGGATAAGGTCTCTGAGCTTGTGACAGAAGGAAAGGTGGGTTTCCCCGAAGTGGAGAAGGCATTTCAGAACATGACAAGTTCCGCAGGCATCTACTACAATCTGATGCAAGAGCAGAGCAAATCACTGACGGGCATGATTTCCAACATGGAAGATGCTTGGGATTCTATGCTCAACGAGATTGGCCGGAGCAACCAAGAAACATTTGCCACTATCATAGGAGGCGCAACCTCTCTGATTGAGAACTACGACAAGATTCTGAACGTGGTCAAAGCCATTGCCATTGCCTACGGATCTGTGAAAGCTGCCATCGTACTGAACACCCTTGCCACTAAGGGATATACAGGTGTCGCCTTGCTCGACAATACGGCAAGACAGGCCAAGCTGGTGTTGATGAAGACGGAGGCGGTGCTTACGGGACAGGTTGCAGCCCAAACCAAGGCCATGCAAGCGGCTACCGCAGCACAGGTAGCACAGCTCCAGCAGGAGTTGACCGTGGAGGAGCAGGGAAACATCGTGAAGCAACTCCGGGTTGCTGCCATCAACAGCATCCTAACGGCACAACAACAGGAATACCTTTCATTCCTCAACATCACAACGGCATCCAAGAACTATGAGGCCGTAACGATGGAGATACTGACCGTGGAACAGAAGGCGGCTCTCTCCAAGATTGACCTGTCAAGCAAGAGTGCTGCCTACCGTGCGGCATTGCAACAGGAGGTTGCGGCCAAGAAGCAAAGCCAAGTGGCATCCTTGGAGGCGATGAAGGCCGATGCTGCCAACGCTGCCCAAGCCGTAGCGAATGCGGAAGCCAAGTTGATTGCATCCAAACAGGCAGTTGCTACAGCAGGTATGGAGCTGTCAATGGCCAAGCAATCCGGGGATGCTGCCATGATTGCGAATGCACAGAGGAAGCTGGAGATTGCCACTGATGCACAGGCAGCGGCACAGAAGAAGCTGGCAACAGCGCAGGCCGTAGCATCCGCACGTGCCAAGATGGTAGAAGCGGCATCTTCCAAGCAGGCGGCAGTAGCATCCGCAACAGATACAGCGGCCAAGACAGCACAGACCACAGCAACCAATCTCCTCACAGCAGCGACCGCAAGGGTAACAATGGCCATGCGTACCTTGTGGGCAACAATGGCCGCAAACCCTATTGGGTGGATTGTCACGGCTGTTGGTTTTCTCGTGTCCTATTTGGTGTCCTTCACTGGCAAGCAGGAAGAGGCTACCAATGCAACAGAAGAGTACAACAAATCCACTTCTAAGGAGCTCTCCAATCTTCAAATGTTGCAATCCATGCTGGAGAGCACCAAGACGGGTACGCAGGCGCACAAAGATGTTGTAGGAAAGATTAACGAGATATGCAAGGAGTACAACAAGACCCTTCTTGATGAGAATGCAACACTGGAGGAGCAACGAAAGAAGTATGAGGAGTTATCCGCTGCCATCCGCAAGACTACAGCCGACAAGGTGAATCAGAAGTACAATGAGCAGTACAGCAACGAGAAGGCCGACACCAACGATAAGACCTTTGCCGACTTTGAGAAGCAGGCCAAACGGTTACAAGCCTATAACGCCAATGGAGGGCAAGGCTATTACACCAGTGCCAGCAACATCAATAAGATGGAAGGCTATGTGTTTGAGTTCATTCGTAACGATGCTGAGAGACTTGCAGAGACCTTAAAAGGATTGGATGGTGCAAAGCTATCTTCCGGGCTGAATGATGCTGTCAAGCAGGTTTCAGAGAGGGTACAGCGTGCTACAGGAGCAAGCAAAGCTGAAATGATTGCCTTTGATAAGCTATTCAAGGAAACTCTTACCAAGGCCGTAGAAGCGGCCAAGAAGTACGAAGAGCAGATGAAGACCCTTGTTGATTCATCTTCCATGTACTACGGTGAACAGGCTACAGCTCCGGCAGATTATGCCACCATGTCCTTTGAAGAGCTCGACAAAAAGGCCAAGGAAGCACAGGCCAGCATTGATGCTATCAACGGCAAGAAGGTTATTGTTGAAGCCGACACAATCCAATTAACCGAGTTGAACAAGACCCTCTCAGAGATTCAGCAAGCGGTCAAGACCAAGGAGGCCGGACTGAACACCGAGAAAGGAATCAGTGACCGTATTAAGCAACTCAAAGAGGAGCGTGAGACGGTGGAGATTAACAGCACTAAGTACAAGCAACTCTCTGCCACCATCAAGGGACTGGAGGATAGGCTACCCAAGCAGAACTCCGAGAAACTGGATGATACCCTCAACCAAAAGCGGCTGGATGCACAGCGTAAGCTGGAGGAGCAACGTATTGCAGTCATGGAGGATGGCTATGAGAAGCGGAAGGCCATGCTGGAACTACAGCATAAGAATGCCCTTGCGCAGATTGATAAGGAGGAGAAGGAGTTGACCGATGCACGCAAGAAGGCAGGCAAGGGAGGTCTGACGCAAGAGGAGCAGGCCGGATTCAACGAGAGGCGAGCACTGGAAAACACCTCTTATCAGAAGTCGCAGAACAAGCTGTTTGACGGTGAGATTGAATACAAGAAGCAGCAGTATCAGCTCTATTTCCGATGGGTGAGGAACTTGGGCGAAGACGTGGCTAACGAGCAGTTCAAATCCCTTTTGCGAGGAGGAAACTCCTATAAGGAGTATGTACAGAACGAGATTAAAGCATTGAAGGAGAAGAAGGAGAATGGAGGTCTTACGGAAGGTGAGAGCAACCAACTTATTTCTCTGAATATGCAATATGATGAGATAACAGGAGCCAAGTCTGCCATGGACGTATTCAAGCAGAGCGTGACCAATACCATCGGGCAGGCACAGACATTGGCCGAGAAGCTGGAGGCACTGGCCGAGTTGAAGGAAAAGCTGGAAAACGGAGGCTCCGGTCTTGTTGGTGCTGATGAGAAGGCAGAGGCTAATCTGATTCTCAATGAGGAGCAGGTTAAGCTACAGGAAGAGCTACAGGATACCATCATCACCAAGTATCGCACTTATGAGGAAGAAAAGCTCTCCATTCAGAAGCAGTACGCACTTCTTCGCAAAGCGGCAGAGGAGCAGGGGAACCAAGAGCGCATTAACCAAGTGAACCAAGCCGAGAATGAGGCTCTGAGCACTCTGAATGCCTCCATGCTCAAACAATCTACGAGCTGGAAGAAGCTGTTTTCCGACTTGGATAATCTGTCAGCAGCAGAGATTGCCAAGCTGATAAGCGACATTGAGCAGCAGCTACAGAACTCCGATTTGAAGCTGAATCCTGTTGACTTCAAGGCTTTGCTTGATAGTCTTGAACAGGCCAAGCAGACCCTACAGCAGAAGAACCCCTTCAAAGCCTTGGGCGAATACTACGACAACTACATCAAGGCGAAGGAGAGGCTTGCAAAGGCCAAGGCCAATTTGAAAAGCGGCACAGGTACGGAGGAAGACGTGAAGAAGGAAGAGGCGGCAGTGAGAGCAGCCACCAAGGGTATTGCCGATTCTATCTCCACCATCACGGATGCTGCCACCTCATGCGGTCAGTCAGTGGCATCCATGTTCGCAGACCTTGGGCAGGATGATTTGGCAGAAGGTCTTGGGACTGCAATGGAGCTGATGGGGCAGTTGGGCAATGCGGCAGCATCGGTGGGCAAGCTGATGAGCGGTGACATCTTGGGTGGTGTTACTGGTCTTGTATCTTCCGTTACCTCCGTGGTCAGCATCTTCGCTAACCTCCATGATAAGAAGTACGAGAAGCGCATTCAGAACCTACAGAAGGAGATTGATGCACTGGAGCAATCATACAACCGACTGGAGCGAGCCTTCAATAATACCTATTGGGTATTCACGGACACCCAAAGGGATGCTTACGAGAAGAATGTCAGTCTCATTGAGCAGCAGATTAAGGCACTGGAGCGTGAGGCCGAAGTTGCACGTAAGAATTGGGACTTCACCCGGTATGCCAAGCTCAACAAGGAGATTAAGGAACTCAATGCTCAATTGAAGAAGGCGCAAGAGAACGGAGATATGTTTTCCATCTATGAAGCGCAGAAGGCCAATCTCCGACAGCAGCAGGAGGATATACGCAAACAGATTGAGAACGAGAAGGCCAAGAAGAAGA
>CAMAHD010000012.1 GCA_945834405.1 uncultured Prevotella sp.
ACCCAGGGTGTTGCCCTGGGCTATGGACTTTTGCCCTTGCAGGGCGAGCTCGAAGCTCCATTCTGGTCAGCGACCTATGGTTCAGGGCGTACCACCACTTCTGATACACAATCTGTTTGAAGCGAAAGCTGATTTATCTCCTTTTATTTCCTCTTAACTCCAAACATTTTCATGATGGCTAACAGATAACGTCTGACGGGGAGCAGCAAACACCATAATTCCCACGCTCTGCATCGCCAAGGAGTATAAAGGTCATGTTTCTTCTTGGAGGCATCTACCACATGAGTGGCAATGGCCTTGACATCGTCAAGCGTACAGTGTTCTCTGCCCGACAGGTTGCCGTCGCCCATCAGCGTCACCTTGTTTCCCGTTATCTTTTCGATACGATGGAGCACATATCGGCGCTGTTCTACCCATGCCAATACGACCATGCCTCTATGCAGCTCAGAGGGTCGGGCAGTGGCGAGAATGACACTCTCCCTGCCACCTATGATGAAGGGCAACATGCTGTTGCCATCCACGGGCAAGGTGATACTGAAGCCCTCGGATAAAAGGGAAAGTGCATCTTCAATGACTCTGTTCATATCGTTTCGCTTGTCATGATTGCAGCAGCCTTGTCGGGCAGACATTCCATATACCATACGGACGAGAGAGTGACGAGGGTGTTGAGGCTTTCATGTAATCCGTCGGCAATGTCCTTGTCCCATCGCTTGCCCGAGATGCTGGATAATAGCGTGGCATAAGACTCCAATGGATTCATTCGTCTGATGGCATTGTATGGAGCCTGTGACAGACGGACGATGCCTCCGAGCGGATAGTGTTCATTGCGATAACAGGGGGTCTTTCCGCTCCAGGGTGAACCATAGACATGGGCATGACCCTGACTGTCAATCCTTACGATGGGATTGTCGTCGTTGAGCAGTCGGCTGCCCTCGATATGCTGAAGCCACAGCTGGGTGTGGGTGCTCTTTCCTGTGCCGCTGGGTCCGAGGAACATGTAAGCCCTCTGGTTGCGGCTGACTACTGACGAATGGAAAAGCAGTGTTCCTCTGTTGGCTGTGGCAAGGGCATAGCTGACCATCATGCCGTTGTTGAGAGCCAGTTGAGGCAGCGATTCTGTTGCTATTGTGGCATGGCGGTAGTCGGGACTGCATACTAACCATCCGGCTGACAGCCCGTGGGAGAAAAAACGGAAGGCTGGCTGGTCGCCGACAAAACCGCAGGCTATCTCGTCACCTTCTTCTGTTTGGCGACATTCCTCTTTCCATCCCTCAGGCATGGACTGATGGTGGATGACCTCTGTCTGCAACAGTACTTCCCGATGGTCTTTCTTGAGTCCCGACTCTGTGGCATCCACCTCAAAAGGCTGGCAGTTGCAGAGCTGGGAGAAGGTAGCATGGTCGGCAGTGAGTTGCAGCAGGTGTCCGGCAATGTTATAATATTTTGTTGTTCTCATTCTTGATATAATCGCCCATAGGGGTTGTTGTGTCTGCAAAGATAGTCTTTTTTTTAAAAAAACACCCCTTTCTTTATCCAATAAATGCAGATATGCAGGTTTATGAGTCATTGAAAAGCAGAAATGAGGATAGAGATGTTAGTTTTTTGAGGGAATTTGTGTATATTTGCAGCAGAAATCAGTAACAACACAAAAGAATCAATGAAACAAACCAAGATTGTAGCATCCATCAGTGACAGAAGATGTGACGTAGACTTCATCAAGAAGCTCTTTTACGCAGGTATGAACGTTGTGCGCATGAATACGGCGCACGCCTCGGCTGATGGTATTCGGGAGATAGTGGAGAATACACGTCAGGTGTCTCATCATATCGGCATTCTGATAGATACCAAGGGTCCGGAAATCAGAACAACAGCCTGCAAGGAACCGATAGCTTATAAAGTGGGAGATGTAGTCAAGATTTTCGGCAGGCCGGAGATGGACAGCGAACATGATATCGTGAACCTGACCTACGTCAACTTTGCCGATGATGTTCATGAGGGTGATACCGTTCTCTTTGATGACGGTGCGCTGGCCATGAAGGTGATAGGCATCAATGGACCTGCCGTTATTGCACAGGTACAGAACGATGGAGTGCTGGGTTCGAAGAAGAGTGTGAATGTTCCCGGCGTACATATTGATTTGCCGGCACTGACAGAAAAGGACAAGCAGAACATCCGTCTGGCTGTCGAACTGGACATAGACTTTATTGCCCACTCATTCGTCAGAAGTGCTGCCGACGTGAAGGCTGTACAGCAGTTGCTGGACGAATATGGCAGTGACATCAAGATTATTTCAAAGATAGAGAATCAGGAGGGTGTGGATAATATCGACGAAATCATCGCTTCTTCGTATGGTATCATGATTGCCAGAGGAGACCTGGGTATCGAGGTGCCTATTGAGCGTATTCCTGGCATTCAGCGCCGAATCATCCGCAAATGTGTGCAGGCACGCAAGCCTGTCATCGTGGCTACACAGATGCTCCATTCCATGATCAATAACCCCAGACCTACACGTGCCGAGGTGACCGACATAGCCAATGCCATCTATTATAGGACAGATGCACTGATGCTGAGCGGCGAGACGGCAACAGGCAAATATCCTGTAGAGGCTGTACAGACGATGGCGCAGATAGCTGAACAGGCAGAGAAAGACAAGTTGCGCGAGAATGATATCCAGCTGCAGATGACCAGCGACTCTACCGTCAGTGAGTTCTTGGCACACAGTGCTATCGCTGCCACTGAACAGATGGGCGTGAAGGGTATCATCACCGACAGCAGTTCAGGAGTGACTGCCCGTAACCTTGCTGCTTATAGAGGTCCCAATCCCGTACTTGCCATCTGCTACAAGGATAAGTTGCAAAGGTGGCTGAACTTAAGTTATGGTGTCATACCCGTCTATCAGAAGGGAGAGATTCCACCCAAGGAACTCTTTGTGGCAGCAGTGAGAATGCTTCGTCAGAAAGGGTATGTATCGGTAGACGACAAGATAGCCTATCTGAGTGGTAATCTGGCAGAAGGATGCGGTACGACCCTGCTTGAAATCAGCCGAGTTGCATCCGTCTTTGATGACAGTTACCGTTTTCACTTGCCTGAATAGAAGAGGAAACAACAAAGAGCAACATGAGTGGTTTGTGGAAGGAGAAAAGGCTGATGGCGGCTCTTGTCATGATGCTTGCCATGGCTGTTCCTTGTCTGGCAGAGATGTGGAGGAAGTCTTTGCCCGACAAGGATGTATTTTATCCCGGACAGACAATACCCGAGAAAATACTGGAGAAGAGTGGCTATGAGCGCTACTTCTCCATTCAAGAGATACCAGACACCATCTTCCGACTCATGCAGGGACGCAGCTATAAAAGTAACTGTACGGTCAAGCGCAGTTCTTTACGCTATCTGCTATGCCTGCATCGAGATGCTGACGGAAGATGTATGGTCGGCGAGATGGTCGTGAACCAGAAGATTGCCGAGAGTGTGCTCCGTATATTGCGGGAGCTTTACTTGAACCATTATCCCATAGAGCGGATGAGATTGGTAGACTATTGGAATGCTGATGATGAGCAAGCCATGCGCGACAACAACTCGTCAGCATTTAATTTCCGTCTGATCTCCCATACGCAAAAAGTGTCCAAGCACGGGATGGGGATGGCAATAGATATCAATCCCAAGTATAATCCTTATAGCAAGACCCTTTCTGACGGCAGACATATCGTGGAGCCGGCTAACGGCAAAGCGTATCTTGACAGAAGTCGTCACACACCTTATACCATCGTCAAGGGCGACCTCTGTTATGCTTTGTTCAAGAAATATGGGTTTACATGGGGCGGCGACTGGAAATCATGCAAGGATTACCAGCATTTTGAATATAAGTAATGTTCTGCTTACTTCTTCTTCCTGCGATGGAAGAAGGAACCATATTGTTTCATGATTTTCCTGGCCAGCAGGAATGCATCGAAGGCAGTGATGCTGTTGCTGATGAGCGAAGCGATCATCTCGCCTTTCGTATTGGCTTTCTGAGGAACGGACAACTCATGCCACAGTGAGGCAATCACCTCGCCATGTTCGTCAATAGATGCGGACAACTCCTGCTTATATTGTCTCAGGTCTTCCAGTGTCTGAAACGTCCTTTTACTGTTGTTGGTAGTATTCATTATCATTGATACGATTAGTGAGTGTCTTCTTCAAGCAGTATCTCTGCCAATACGCGAACCAACGGCCGTTCTATCCAGGCCTTGCGGAACAGCACCACCAAGATCAGCAGTGCCAGAAGCGCCAATCCCACGATACCAAAAGCTGCGGCAAGACCGGTGACAGGAGCCATCCAGTGAACCAGTGCGAGCGTGAGATAGAATATCACGGCTACTGTAAGAATCAGCAGGGTTACAGCCACAGCCAAGGCGGTGGTCAGTCGGACTATCTTCTCGACGAGGTCGGCTTTCAGATAATCCTTTTTCAGTTCGATATACACTTTCAACTGAGCAATCAACTCAGTGAGGGTGGCTACATTCTTATCGCTTGACAGCATGGGATAGGAGGGATAAAAGGAGACTATAATCTGAAGAAAGAGAGGGCAGCCACAAAAGCTGCCCGTCATTGGTGGTTATTCCGCTGGAGTGGCATCTTGGATGTCATCAACCAAATCGTTCACTTCCTTGCGGCTCAACTTGATGTTGTGCTTCTTCAGGAAATCATCTACTGCACCAGTAATTTTTCCGCGAGTATCCGTGCCCTTCTCAGGAGCTAACAGGATTCCTACTACTGCACCAGCCAAGGCTCCGCCAAGGAAGGCGCTGATATAACCTAAATTTTTCATACGTCTTATTGTTTTAAGTGTAATTGCTCTTTTCGACGACAAATATACGGATTGTTTCTCAAATCTGACACATTTTAATTATCATTTTTTGTTAAAATGAAAGTATTTCTGTGATTTAACAATCTTTATGTGAAGGGAAGGGCGCGCTTTCAACTAAATTGATTAATTTCGCAGTGACTTTGTGCGGATGTCTGTCAATGACTATCCGCCATCATACTGATTACTAACATACAATTATATAAAAAGATGAAGAAATACTCCGTTTTTTGCGCAACATTATGCGTGGCGATAGCTTTTACTGGATGTAAATCGTCCGAAAGTGCTTATAAAAAGGCTTACGAAAAAGCAAAGGCTCAGGAATCAGCCCAGACAGTAGATCCCGCAGCTACGGAAACTCCTGTCGTTGCTCCTGTTGAAGAGGTAGGTGCTACTGAAGTGAAGATAGTGGACAATGCCAACGACAATGTGCGTGTGAGAGAGGAAAAGGTGCAGCTGGTGAACGGAAGCGGTCTGAAGGCTTATTCTGTCGTAGTAGGCTCCTATTCCGTACTTCCCAATGCCGAAGGAGAGCAGAAACGTTTGCGTGATGCCGGTTATGATGCACAGTTAGTGAAAAACGACACCGGAGAAAAAATCACATACCGTGTGGTAGCTGCTACCTTTGATAACAAGAGTGAGGCCATCAACAGCCGTACACAACTGCGAGCCAAGTATCCTGACGCATGGCTGCTCATGGCTCGTTAATGAAGGGTATGAAAACAACTGGTTACTGATGTCTCGCATTCTATCCATCGATTATGGAAAGAGGCGGACGGGTTTGGCCGTGACTGACCCTCTGCAAATCATTGCAGGAGGGCTGGCCACGGTTGATACTGCAAGCCTCTTTGATTTTCTCGCTGACTATGTCAAGCGTGAACAGGTGGAACGGGTCGTTATTGGAGAACCTCGACAGCCGAATGGGCAACCCAGTGAAAACCTGCCTCGCGTGATGGCTTTTGTAAACAGATGGAGAAAGGTTTATCCTGCTATACCCATCGAACTGTATGACGAGAGATTCACTTCAGTACTGGCTCATCAAGCCATGCTGGAGGGTGGATTGAAGAAACAGGCGAGACGTAACAAGGCTCTGGTGGATGAAATCAGTGCTACCATTATCTTGCAGAATTACATGGAGCACCGCAGACATGCCGCCAATATGCCATAGAACAAAACCCATCTAAACAGAGAAGAATTATGATTTTACCTATTTATATTTACGGACAGCCTGTGTTGAGAAAGGTGGCTGAGGATATCACACCTGACTATCCGGGACTGAAGGAACTGATAGACAATATGTGGGACACTCTCGCTGAGTCTGAGGGTATAGGACTGGCAGCTCCACAGATAGGAAAACCCATCAGAGTGGTGGTAATCGACCTGGATGTGCTGTCTGAAGATTTACCTGAATACAAGGGATTCAGACACGTCTTCATCAATCCACATATTGTGGAGTTTGATGACTCTCAGACAGACTCATCGGAAGAAGGATGTCTCAGCCTTCCGGGTATTCACGAGAAGGTGGTAAGACCTACCCGTATACATGTGACTTATCTGGACGAGAATATGACTCCACACGACGAATGGGTGGAAGGATATCTTGCCAGAGTGATGCAGCATGAATTTGACCATCTGGAGGGAAAGATGTTTGTAGACAGAGTCTCTCCACTAAGAAAACAACTGATCAAGAGCAAGCTTCGCTCCCTGCTGCAAGGAAGGTATCGCTGCTCTTACCGTACCAAGAGCAAGTGAGCGTAACGTCTGTACGCACACCCACTCTTGGTGGGCTTTTAAGGTATGAAGAAAACTCTTTTGTTGCTCCTGACATGGGCGTGGACTCTGACGGTATCTGCCCAGTTTAACATAGACAGGCTGATGATGATAGGGCGCAGTGCGCTCTATTATGAGGATTATGTTCTTTCTATCCAGTATTTCAATCAGGCCATTGCTGCCAAGCCATATCTGTATGAACCCTGGTATTTCAGAGGGATTGCAAAGTTTTATCTTGATGATGTGGCTGGGGCTGAGGCTGACTGTACCAAAGCCATAGAACGTAATCCGTATGTCGTGTCTTTATATGAACTGCGTGGACTGACACGTATCAGACAAGACAAGTTTCTGGATGCCGTAGCTGACTATACACAGGCTTTGAGGCATGCTCCTGACAACCAGAGTCTCTGGCACAACAGAGTGCTTTGCAGGATTCAGGCAAAGGACTATCAGAAGGCTTTGGCAGAACTGGACACGATCAATAGAAGATGGTCGAAATATGCCGGTGCGTATGCCATGAGAGCCGAGGTATATATGGCACTCAAAGATACGACAGCCGCTATAGAGGCTCTTGACAAGAGTCTGGAACTGGATGCTTATGACGGTTCCGTATGGGCACAGAGGGCTTCTGTCAGTCTCTCTCGCAGTGAATGGAAAGAGGCTGAGGGCTTTCTGGACAAGGCCATTCATCTGAAACCGAAACATCCGGGATATTATATCAACCGCGCACTGGCAAGAGTGAATCTGAGCAAACTCAGAGGGGCTATGGCTGACTACGATACGGCACTCGATTTGGACTCTGCCAATTTCATAGGACATTATAACCGTGGATTGCTGAGAGCTCAGGTGGGCGATGACAACAGAGCCATCACCGACTTTGACTTTGTCCTGAGAATGGAACCTGACAACTATCTTGCCATCTACAACCGTGCCCTCTTGCTGGACAAAACAGGAGATGTAAGAGGAGCTATCCGTGACTATACAAAGGTGATAGAACGATTCCCAAATTTCTGGACGGGATTGGAGAACAGGGCTAAGTGTTACAGGCGATTGGGTATGGTGAAACAGGCAGAACAGGATGAGTTCAAGGTATATAAAGCACAGCTATACAAGCACTTATATGGAGTGCAGCCTCGAATGACCAAGGAGCAACGCAAGCGCAGTGACGATGAAGATATGGAGAAATACAATCAGATTGTTGTGGCTGATGAGGAAGAAACGGAACACGAATATAAGAATGAATATCGGGGAAAGGTACAGAACAGAAAGGTAGAGATGGATTTCCTGCCAATGTATGAGATGGCATTTGCTCAGCATCATAGCGAGGTAAAAACCTATATTCCTTTCGACAGGAAAGTAGATGCCTTCAATGCTGCCCATCGTCATCTTCGTCCCTTGTATGTCGTATGCAGTCATACTGGTCCGGACGAACGGCAGAGCAAAGCCTATTTCGACTATATTGATAGCCTGTCGGCACGACTGGCGCATGTGGGTAACGAGGAAATGGCTGTTCTTCTTTTCCAGAGAGCTGTAGCTTATTCTGTTACCCAGAATCTGGAGGAAGCTGTTTCCGATTTGGGAGCCTGTCTTCAGAACGATTCAACCAATGTTCTCGTACTGTGGCAGAGAGCTGTCTGCAACCAGCGTCTTGCCGTGTTCAACCAGTCTCAGGGAAAGGATTCGCAATGGCTCTTTGCCCATGCTTTGTCTGACCTTTCTACGGCTATCATGCAAGATCCGCAGAATGCTTATCTCTTGTATGACCGTGGCAACATGTATGCAAGTCGGAAGGATTATGGCAGGGCTATTGAGGACTATACACGAGCCATCATCATCGACCAGCACCTGGCAGAGGCTTACTATAACCGAGGTATGGCGAGACTGGAGTTAGGACGTACCCAAGAGGGTATAGCCGACTTGAGTAAGGCTGGCGAATTGGGACTCTATCAAGCATACAGTGTCATCAAGCGTCATCGCAAATAGTTTTTATCAAGCGTTATCGCAAATAGTGTCATTATCCAAGAGACATGTGACTAAGCCTCGTCAGGTTGCAGGTTGTCTACATTGATGATACCCAGTTCCAAGGCACGTACTACCAAACGGGTGGCATTGATGCCGTTGCCACCATTGCCGGAAGGAAACAGTTTCTGTATCAGTTCGTTCTGACGCTTTTCCAGACTTTTTACACCAAAAGGCATACCGCGAAGATTGGTTATCTGTTCTTTGGTGTAGCCGAGAGCCAGATGACGCAGATAACGTTCGTCATATTCGTCAATCTCATAGTTGACCAGTGCTTCCTGGCAGCGCATCTGTCTGCCTACCGACTCCTTGAATCTTTCAACTATACGTTTGAGTATGGGTTCATTGAAGACCATTCTTTTTCCCTCCATCACACTGGAGACGTCTGTTCGGGTAAGCAGCTCGCCGCTCTTGAGGATTATTCCGTCAGCTCCGGCATCCAGCACGTCTACCCATAGTTGTTCATTGAGAATCTCGCCGGTGAAGATGAGAACCTTCACGTCAGGATGACGTTCGCGGGTGAGTCTGCATATCTCCACGCCGATAGTCGTAGAGCCATTCAGTCCCAAGTCGAGCAGTACCAGGTCGGGTTGATGCTGTTTCATCAACTCCCAATATTCGGCTTCGTCATTAGCTGTTCCGATGATTTCCGCTTCCGGAATATCACTTCGGATGATGCCTTCCGTTCCCTTGAGTTCAAGAGGTATGTCTTCAACGATGATAATCTTAAAATTTTTCATGGGTCATTCTGTTTGTGATGATTTGTTCCTGTTATTTGTTCCTAGTACCACTTCCACTGTCCCCTGACTGCGGATGCTGATGCCACAGCTGCGCAGACGGGTGGATTCTGAATGTTCACGGATAATCTGGCGGCAGATAAAGAAGGGTATCTGATGGATAGTAGGGGTGGTAAAGACGGATGGAGAAAGCCCGATAAAAGCGTCCGACCGGAGGGTGAAAAGCAGGTAGTTGTGGTCTTTCTCGCTCACGGTCACATGGATATCCTTGCCAGTCCACTGGCGTAATAATCGGTATAGATAATCTACCAGAGTCCGATTGGCTATCAAGGTCTTGTCTGTGGCATGGCTGTCTCTCAGGAGCAGACAGTCCGTCAGATGTTCCATCGTGAAATGATGACCCTCCACCGCTTTCATGGCCTGTTCTGTCAGTATGGTGTAGATATCCCGATAGTAGGTCACGGTCTGCAGCAAGTCCTGAGCAGGAGCATCTGTCTGTGCGAGGATGCGGCTGGGATAGTACATGGTCTCATGTTTCAAGGCTGACAGGCAATTGTCGAGAACGGCGTTGCCAACATGCAGCAGTTCCACCTCCTGATGCGTGGTATGCAGTTCTTCTTCCTTTTGTTCCAAAGCTACATGGTGGCGTTGCTGTATGTCTATATCTTCCTCCAAGGCGAGGCATACGGACTGGACGACCGTATTCAGTTCGTCAGGAAAAGAGTCTGTTGACAGTTTCCTTACCTGGTTCAGTTTCTCCTCAGAATTATTGTCTTCATCTTCCAATACCTTATTGATGGCATTCACTTGTTTCAGAAAGAAACGATAACGTCGCAGATGACGGAAATAAATGAGATAATATGCAGGAAGGATAGCCAATAAGATTACGGCGAGTATGACGATGGCAGCGGTCTTTTTGGTTTTCGACTCCTGCATCTTACGGCAATAGTCGGGCAGGGTAGTGTCTGCCGACAGTTCCTTAAACAACTGGGTATATATCTTGTTGTTGTACTCGTATATCTTCCACTGGTGTAATGCCAATGCCGCCACGGCACTCTCGTTGCGGAAGTCGAGGATGATGTGGTAGTCTGTCTGGACGTTCTGACGAAGCCATTCTATCTCAATGGGTACTGTTTCCGTGCCATTGTCTTTCTTCAAAAGAGCTTTGCCTTGGGGATAGAGACAGAGATAATGCTGGTTTAAGCATTGTCGGGCGGAGTCGGCAAAGAGTAATGCCTGCCTGTAATTGGCTTCAATGTTGGAAAAATAGGCACTGTCAGCATACATCTTTGCCTTCCTGAGCCACTGCTGCTCTGTTGTCAGGCTACCCTGTATGAAAACTGACGGCAGACAAGGCATCAGCAAAAGAAGCACGAGGCGCACAATACCTTTGGGTAGTCGGAACGAGAACCGCCGTGACGAGACGTCAGGACTTTCTTCAGTGAATGCACAAACACGGAAGAGGCGGCTTGTCTTACGGTATTTCTCTATGATGCCGCGGCAGTTCTTCAAACCAAATCCAAACCCTTTTTCCTTTTCTTGTTGTTCTGATTGGAGGACAGGTCCATTGCAGACGCTGATTTCTACATACTCATCGGTAGTGACCGATTGAATGTCCACCTGACCTCCCTGACGGGTAAACTTGCGGGCGTTGTCTGTCAATGTATTCAGCATAAAGAGGGTCAGAGGGCGGTCTGCTTTCACCACAGCATCTGTAGGGGAGATATGGAGCCGGATGCCCTTGGCAGAAAAGCCCATGGACGATTTTTCCAGAATGTCGAACAGGGGTTGCAGGGGAAAGCTCTCTATGTGAAGAGTCAATTGTCCTTGGCGCACCTTGATCCACTGAGTCAGAACATCGTTGGTAGCATGTATCTGTTGGGCTATCTCCGCAATATATTTTCTGCGTTCCTGCTCCCAATGGTCGGCCTGTTGTTCTTCCTGCCCTGAGTTTCGTGACTGTTCCGAGATGGTGTTCAGCCGTTTCACCTCGTTGAGCATACGGTCGATAAGTGGAATGATAGAGGTGACCAATGCCAGTTTGGCTCTGCCCTCCAGAAGGGTTTCTTCTCCTTCTTCCTTGCGTTGGCGGGCGATGGCTTGTTCTTCTTCTACCTCCTCGATATGTTCTTTAATGGACGCATGTTGAACAGCGGTCTTCTTGCGCCATTCTTCTAATGGTTGCAATAGTCGTGTCAAAGAGAATTCGGAACGGCTCTTTTGGTTCAGGTGATGGAAAAACCACAACAGAAAGAGTAGCAGCAGAATGGCTGCCGTTACAATGACCAGATAGATATTTAACCAGAAACTCTCTTTGTCCAATTGGTCAGCACGAGCCTCCAGGTATCGGTCTTGTCTTGTCTGTTCCTGAATGTCCAGGTATTTGTTGCGGTTGATGTCGCTCGCCCTCTTGTCATCTATGGCAGCAAAGGCTACGCTCCGTTGCTCATAGATACTGGCAACCAGGTCGGGTGCCTGTTGAATCAAAGGGGAGGAGAGGGCACTGTCCAGACTCGTCAGTGCATCCTTGTAGTTGCCCATAGCCATCTGGCAGGATGCTAAGCTGCGATATGCGCCTGCCACCTGATAGGTGTCTCCATAGCTACGGAATATCTCCAGAGCCTTTCGGCAGAGACGCAGGGGAAGAGAGTCTGCTGCGGTAGCCGTCAGTCGGGGCAGACTTCCGGGGCATACTTTGTTGAGTAGTAGTACCTGCAATTGAAAGTTCGGGGAGTTGATGTCGCGCGTGCTGTTCAGCATGTGGTCGGCAATGGACTGCAGCGCATTGGCTGTGAAAAAGATATGGCCACTCTCTTTGGAAAGGAAGAGGCAACGAAGCAGATAGTCTGTCTCCTTGCTGCTGACTTCTTCTTTAGTCTGTGCCAGAATGACGCCACCCGAACCAATATTATAAAGATAGTTCAGGTATTGGGCGGTATCTTGATGCAATTCACCGAGACTGTTCATCTGTTGGATGGCTGCTGCCGACTGTTCCAACAGACCTACATAATAATAATAGGTGGAGGTGACAATGGCATATTCCGTTTGGGCGTACAAAAGTTTCATCTTGTCGGTAGATGAAAGGCTTTTTTCGCGTGAGATACATTGCTCTAAGCGACGGTCAGCCTGTTCGCGATAATCGTAGAATTCTTTATTGTGTGATTGTCGCTGACAGAGACGCATCATCTGTATATCGGCAATGAGACATTCGATGCTGTTGTCTGTGGTGGTGTAGACGGCTTTCAACAGACTGTCGGCTTGTGTATAGTCCATGCGCATGATGGCAACAAAAGCGAGGTTGTTCAGAGCTGCAGCTTTCTCTCTTGGTTGCTTGATGGCTGCATGGAATGCTTGTCGTGCCAATACCTGTGTGGAATCGAGATGGCGGTAGTGAAAAGCGTAAGACAAGCTGTTCAGCTTGCTGGCATGGTTCGGTTGCTGATGTGAGCAAGCTGAAAAGAACAAAAGACCGCAGAGGGCGGCTATCGCCATGCGGCCTTTTGAGATAATATGAAATATATGATGTGTTTTCAAAGAAACGGAAGGGATTATCCGCGTGCCTTGGCAATATAGCCAAGCGCTTCAACACATTTGTCGGTGATGGCCTGCCAGTTTTCTGCTGCCACAACGTCCTTGGGGAACAGCTTGGAACCCATGCCGACACAGAATACACCTGCCTTAATCCATGAAGTGAGGTTTTCTTCATCGGGAGATACGCCACCGGTGACCATCAGCTTAGACCAAGGCATAGGAGCCATCAGACCCTTAACCAGCTTGGTTCCGAGGACGTCGCCTGGGAATATCTTGCACAAGTCACAGCCTGTTTCTTGAGCTGCTCCTACCTCGCTTACGCTACCGCAACCGGGGGTATAGGGAACGAGGCGACGATTACAAATCTTGGAAATCTCAGGATTGAACAGAGGACCGACTACGAAGCAGGCACCCAACTGAATATAGAGTGCGGCAGTAGCGGGATCAACAACTGAACCAACACCCATTGCCATTTCGGGACATTCCTTGGCAGCAAACTTCACCACCTCTTCGAATACCTCGTGAGCAAAGTCTCCACGGTTTGTAAACTCAAAGGCACGGACACCGCCATCATAGCAGGCCTTCACTACCTTCTTGGCTACCTCTGCATCCTTGTGATAGAATACGGGAACCATACCTGTCTGACCCATCTTGGCCAGTACTGCTACTTTATCAAATTTAGCCATAATGATATTTTCCAGCTCATCCCTGTCAAATACTAATCGTTGTCATCAGTGGTCATGATGGGATTCTCGCTGTATCGTTAATGATATTATATAATAATGTGAACGAACTCGTTAAATACCTTTTCAGGAATATCTGCTCCCCTCCACCCTGTCTTGGTAAGAGGGGAGTGAGAAGACATTATCTCTGTACACGGCCAGAGGCATCACCGCCGGCAAGTGCCTCAACCTCCTCACGGCTCACCATGTTGAAGTCGCCGGGGATGGTATGCTTCAGTGCAGAAGCTGCCACTGCAAATTCAAGTGCCTGTCCCTGATTGTCAGGATAGGTCAGCAGTCCGTGGATAAGACCGCCAGAGAAAGAGTCACCGCCACCCACACGGTCGATGATAGGCATGATGTCGTAGTGCTTGCTCTGGTAGAACTCCTTGCCGTTGTAGATAAGTGCCTTCCAGCCATTGTGTGTTGCGGAGAGAGATTCGCGGAGTGTGGAAACGACATATTTGAATCCAAATTCCTTCATCATTCCCTGGAAGATGCCATAGTAGCCTTCAGCATCGGTTTTGCCGCCTTCTACATCTGCATCGGGCTTGAAACCAAGGCACAACTGAGCGTCTTCCTCGTTGCCGATGCAGACGTCAACATACTTCATCAAAGGCTTCATGATGCTCTGTGCCTTCTCTGAAGTCCACAGCTTCTTGCGGAAGTTCAGGTCGACACTGACAGTAACACCATGACGCTTGGCAGCCTCACATGCCAGACGGGTCAGTTCGGCAGCCTTGTCACTGATAGCAGGTGTGATGCCGCTCCAGTGGAACCAGTCTGCACCTTCCATAATCTGATCGAAATCGAAATCCTCTGGGTCAGCCTCGGCGATGGAACTGCCTGCACGGTCGTAAATCACCTTGGAGGGACGCATGGAAGCGCCTGTTTCCAGATAGTAAATACCTACACGGTTGCCGCCACGGGCGATGAAGTCGGTGTGAACACCAAACTTGCGCAGAGAGTTGACTGCGCACTGACCGATTTCATGTTTGGGCAGTTTGGACACAAAATATGCCTCATGACCATAGTTGGCACAGCTGACAGCTACATTGGCTTCGCCACCACCGTACACAACATCAAAAAATTCACTTTGAACAAATCTCTTCTGACCAGGGGAAGAAAGGCGGAGCATAATCTCGCCTAAAGTTACAACTTTTGCCATTTTGGTTATGAATAATTTAAAGAATAATTTGTTATACGATTCTTGTTTTGTTATAGTTTGCGTCTACAAAAATAGTCTTTTTTTTCCAAACAACGAAAATAATAGGGAAAAAATGCACGTTTTTGCAAAATATTCTTTCTATCCATTCCTTGTTTTCGGATTTTATTGGTATTTTTGCGAACAATTACCAAACAAGAAGTAATATGAGTGGAACAGAAGATAATCTTCTTTCAGAGCATAGTAAAATACGTATCAAGGACATCGCCAGGCTTTCCGGGGTTTCGGTAGGAACCGTCGACAGGGTTCTTCATGGGAGACCCAACGTGTCGAAGGCAGCACGGGAAAAGGTTGAGAAGACCCTCAAGGACATGGACTATCGTCCTAATGTGTATGCCAGTGCTTTGGCGTATAATAAGTCATACACATTCTATTGCATCATTCCCAAACACTCTTCTGAGGCTTACTGGGAAGAAATAGAGGAGGGGGCTATGGCTGCCTGCCAGCATCGTCGCGATTTCAATATCCGTCTGAAGATGCTCTATTACAGACGATTCAGCATAGAGACCTTTGTCAAGGTCACCGATGCCTGTCTGAAAGAAAAGGTGGATGGGGTAATTGTAGTGCCGTCGAGGCTCGACGCGACCCGTAATTTCACAGAGATCCTGCATGAGAGAAACATTCCCTTTATCCTGCTCGACTCGTATATGCCAGACCTTAAACCCCTTTCTTTTTATGGACAAGACTCTTTCTGCAGCGGCTATTTTGCCGGACGTATGCTGATGATGGTGGCATCGCGTGAGAAAGAAATCATGCTCATGAAACAGATGAAGAATGGCAATGTGGCAAGCAAGCAACAGGAGAACAGGGAAACGGGTTTCCGCCATTACATGCGTGACCATTTTCCTGAAATTACCATCACGGAACTGAATCTGCCGCTCGATGAAGAAAGAAGGAGGTATTCCATTATTCTCGAAGACTTCTTCCGCGTTCATCCGCATGTACACCATTGCATTACCTTTACCTCCAAGGCTCATATTGTCGGTGAGTTTCTGCAGGGGAGCAACCGCAGAAACGTACAGATCATGGGCTATGACATGGTAGCGAAGAATGCGGAATGTGTCCGACAGGGTTCCATCTCCTTCCTCATTGCACAGCACGGATATATGCAGGGTTATGCCTGCTTGGAGACCCTCTTTGATGCCATCGTTCTGAAGAAAGAGGTGAGTCCCGTGAACTATATGCCTATTGAGATACTGACGAAGGAGAACGTGGAGTTCTATAGGCGTACCCAACTGTAAAATAAAGCAAACTTTTAAAAATACCTACAACTGTAACATGGAACAAACAATTATCAAAATCAATCCGGTTGACACCGTCGTTGTGTGTCTGAAATCTTTTGAAAAAGGAGAAACAATACTTGTTGATGGCAAGTCCATCGTCCTCAATCAGGATACTCCTGCAGGTCACAAGGTGCTCATCAAGGACACCGCTGAAGGAGAAAACATCATAAAATATGGTTATCCTATAGGTCATGCCAAACAAGCACTGAAAGAGGGTGACTGGGTGAATGAGAACAACCTGCGCACGAATCTGAGCGGTACGCTTGAATATTCATACAGTCCTGTCAATGAGGATGTTGAAAAGCAATGCGAAAAGCGTTCCTTTAAAGGATATGTCAGAGCTAATGGTGAGGTGGGAACCCGCAATGAGATATGGGTGGTACCAACTGTCGGCTGTGTGAACGGAATCGCAGAGAAGCTGGCTCAGCTGCTTCGTCAAGAGACAGCCTGTGATGGAATAGACGCTGTCTATGCATGGCATCATAACTTCGGCTGTTCACAGCTGAGCGAAGACCACGAGAATACCCGTAAGATACTTCGTGACATCGCTTTGCATCCCAACGCTGGTGGTGTGCTGGTGCTTGGTCTCGGATGTGAGAATAATCAGCCGGAATTGTTTGAGCAACTGTTGGGTGACTATGACCACGAGCGTATCAAGTTCTTAGTAGTCCAGAAAGTAGAGGGCAATGAGTTAGAGGTTGGTATGGACATCCTGCGTCAACTCTATGCCAAGGCTCGCGAAGACAAGCGTCAGGAAGTGGGTCTCGACAAATTGAGAGTCGGACTGAAATGTGGCGGAAGTGACGGCTTCAGTGGCATCACCGCTAATCCATTGGTAGGAGAGTTCTCTGACTGGTTGGTAGCTCGCGGCGGAACCACTATCCTGACCGAGGTTCCCGAGATGTTTGGTGCAGAGACTATCCTCATGAATCGCTGTAAGGATGAGCATCTTTTCCAACAGACGGTAAGCATGGTCAATGACTTTAAGGAGTATTTCCTCAGTCATGGAGAGCCGGTAGGTGAAAATCCCTCCCCAGGCAATAAGGCAGGTGGCATCTCCACGCTCGAAGATAAAGCCCTGGGCTGTACACAGAAGTGCGGACGTGCTCTTGTATCGGGCGTGTTGAAGTATGGTGACCGTTTGCAGACCAATGGCTTGAATCTGCTGTCAGCTCCAGGCAATGACTTGGTAGCTTCTACAGCACTCGCTTCAGCCGGTTGTCAGCTGGTATTGTTTACGACAGGTCGTGGAACACCTTTCGGAACCTTCGTGCCAACGATGAAGATAGCCACAAACAGTTCATTGGCTTCCCGCAAGTCAAACTGGATTGACTTCAACGCAGGCCAGCTGATAGAGGGCAAGAGTATGCCGGAACTGTTGCCAGAGTTTGTCGACAAGATTCTTGCCGTTGCAAGTGGTGAGGAACTGGCTCGAAACGAGATGAACGATTATCGTGAAATATCTATCTTCAAAAACGGCGTGACACTGTGAGAGGATTCATAGCCCTAAGTCCGCTCGTCATCTTTGTAACGCTCTACTTGGGCGTATCGCTGGTGACGGGCGATTTCTATAAAATGCCCATCAGTGTGGCATTTCTCACCGCCTCTGTCTTTGCAGTGGCGGTGAGTGGGGGTATGCCCTTGAAGCAGCGTATCTGTACGTTTAGCAGGGGTGCCAGTTCGGACAATATCATGCAGATGTTGTGGATATTTGTTCTGGCAGGTGCCTTTGCCAATACGGCTAAAGAAATGGGCTGTATACAGGCAACGGTTGACTTAACCCTATGGCTGTTGCCTGAGAGCATGTTGCTGGCAGGGCTCTTTATTGGTGCATGTTTCATCTCGTTATCCATAGGTACAAGTGTTGGTACGATTGTTGCTCTGACACCCATAGCTGCGGGTATAGCCCAGAGCACGGGTGCCACTATGCCTTTGCTGGTGGCTATTGTTGTCGGAGGTTCGTTCTTCGGCGACAATCTCTCGTTTATTTCTGACACGACTATTGCTGCCACCCAGACTCAGGGATGTCGGCTGAGCGATAAGTTCCGTGTCAATTCCTTCTTGGTTTTTCCTGCTGCAATTCTCTGTCTTTCCTTATATGCTTATTTAGGTAAGGATATCCATACCTCGCATGTCGTCAATGAACTCCAGTTCGTGAAGGTTCTTCCATACTTGGTCGTGCTTTGTTCTGCGGTAGCAGGCATGAATGTGATGGCAGTGTTGACTCTGGGCATTTTGTTCACGGGTGGCATTGGCTTGCTGGAAGGGAGTTTTGACTGTATAGGATGGTTCCAGTCATTGAATGTGGGAATCATGAATATGGGCGAGCTGATTATCATCACCATTCTGGCAGCAGGACTGTTAGAAGTGGTGGCGGCTAACGGAGGTATAGATTATATCATCCATGCTGTGACGAAATATGTGAAAGGCAAAAGAGGAGCGGAAGGATGTATCGCTTTTCTGGTGGCAGTGGTCAATCTATGTACAGCCAACAATACGGTTGCAATCATTACGGTCGGAAATATTGCCAAACGAATCGGTGACCGATATGGTGTGGACAGTAGAAAATGTGCCAGCATACTTGACACCATGTCATGTTGCATACAAGGATTGATACCTTATGGAGTACAGGTGTTGATGGCAGCTGGACTGTCGGCTGTCAATCCCATCAGCATCATTCCATATCTCTATTATCCCATGTGTATCGGCTGTATCACGGTGATTGCCATCATCCTGCGTTTTCCGAAGCGTTATTCTTAATGTCAACTGCCAAGACCAACTGCCAAGATCAATTGTCATTATCAACAGTCATTATCAACTGCCAATATGAACGTTCTACAAAGAAATTTTTTCCGCCTGTTACGCAGCGGTACTTTTGGAAGCAAGGAACAACTGGAACCATTGTCAACCTGGAAATGGGACAAACTATATCGGCTCTCCCTGATGCATGGGGTGGCAGCTTTGATATATGACGGTATGATGGTAATGAAAGATGATTTCTTTCTGCAGTTGACAGATGCCCAATGGGCTTTGTGGAAAAAGACAGTTGCAGAAACGGAAAATCAAAACAAGGAGACCGATATCCAACTGTCGGAGGTTTTCACACATCTGAATAAAGAAAAACTGAGACCCATGTTGCTGAAGGGGCAGAGTTTTGCCCAGTTCTATCCTGTTCCTTCCCATCGTACAGCAGGTGATGTGGATATCTTCTTTCCTTACGACTCGCTGGCGAAGAAAGCTGACCAGTGGGCGAAGGAACATGGGAAAGTGGATGAGGGAAATGAAAAGAATTCATTGGTCTATCAGATGGGAGCTGTCAAGGTTGAACACAGGCGTACGCTCTTGTCATTGACCAATCCCCTTCTCAACAAGCGTTTGCAGAACATCATCAGTAAGGAAACACGTTGCTGCGACTCCTGTTATGCCTATGTCAATGGGACAAAGGTCGAATGTCTGCCCAATAACATCAATCTTCTGACCATGTTGGTGCGCATCTCTCGCTATATGCTGAACGACGGCATCAGTCTCAAGCAGATTATAGACTTGGGGATGTTCTTGCGCAAACAAGGTGATAAAGTCGATTATGTGTTAATGCAGAAATGGTTGGCTAAACTGCAGTTGCAACCGATGGCTCAATTGATAGGCGGTCTCCTGATTGCACTGTTCAACTTCTCGCCGGATGAAATTCCTTTTATGGACAAGCATAAGACGATAGCCACAGACATCATATTGAATGAGGTATTCCGTCTGAGTGGAGCCCATGCCTACGACTGGTATTTCACTCAGGGCAAAGACATCTTTGTCAGAGCCAGCAATTCAAACGCCATGTTCTGGCAGATGCGTCACAGTGTTCGTTATTTTCGCTATTGTCCGGCAGAATCGGTTACGAATTTCCTGTCCTCCTTTGCCCATTCTCTTTCACATATCGAGGAATGACAAGCCTTTCGTGAGGATCTAATAATGGTCAGTATGCAGAAAGTCTTTGTTCTGCCTATCTATGTGGCGCACGTTTTTGAGCATCTTCCATGTAAGCTTAGGCAGCATGGTCACTTTGCTCAGTATATGATGCTTGCGCAGCGCCTTGGGTATGGCACCCGTCAAGGAAAAGCATACGATGAGGAATAACAACCACCATTTGACGGACCAATAGACCGATATCAACAGCATACCGACGCTCATCAGCAACGTGAACACCAACAGCATGGAACGGGGTATCAGCATCTGTTGGAGAGTCTTGTCTACATAGTTGATGTTTCCTGTCATGATGGCTCGGGGAAGTTGGGGTAACATGTTCTGCAGGCTGTTGATTTGTGCCGACATCCATCTGCGCCGCTGACGCTGAAAATTTTCTTCATTGCTCACCTTCTCGTCAAATACAGGTATGTGTTCCTCATATCTGATAAAAATGTGCTCTTGCAGAAGCATCTGTTCCAGCTCACGGTCTTCTCCTGCCGTGGATAGGCGGTGAACGTGACTCTTAAACCATTCGTATTCGAAACACATGCCTGAACCTATCAGGGCAGATGAGAGTCCTATGAGGTTATGCGCCTTACGGAAGATGGAATTGTTGATTTCTTCGCTCAGACCATCCAACTGTGCGATACTCCCTTCCGAGTTTTTGGCACAGCGGTGACATTGGATGGCACGGAAGCCACGAAGACAGGACATATTCAAATAGGAGAGAAAGGTGTCGTTTACTATATTGTCTGCATCCAGAATGATGACGTAATCATATTTCTGTCCGCTGTTCTCGACGTGGTCTATCGCATATTGCAGTGACTTCGCCTTAGAGCTGTTGTCAAAGCAGGGTTCCAGTACGCTGACAGGCAACTGGCGCAGGGCTTCGTTGGTTGCCGCTTTCATGTGGTCAGAAACGACCATCAGATGATATTTGTTTTCGGGATAGGTTTGTTGTAGAAACGACGCTACACTTTTGGTGATGACTCGGTCCTCACCATAGGCGGGAAAAATAACCAGAAAAGAATGATAATCCTGTATACCATCGGGCGAGGGTAGGTATTTGGTACGTCGATGGAACAGGAATATCATGGAGAAAAAGAATATATAGAAAGTAGATGCTGCGGTCAGCATCCAAAGGATGATGTCTGTAAAGTGTAGTGTTTGCCAAAACATAGCTGCGAATGGTGCTTCAGGTATTATGATTGATGAATTTGTTTTTTCTCCGTCCTACTTTCAGGACATTGACGATGGATGAAAGCAGGATGAAAGGTGCATTCAGGAATGATTTGTCCCAGTTCTTGTCAACCAGATAGTCGGGAGTTGCCAACGCAAAGATAAAACCTACGAAGGCGGTGAGAATCCACCATTTAACAGCCAGTGTAAAATAGATGGGTGGCAATATGCAACTCATCACGAGGAGGATAGCCATCATCAAAGTGCGTGGTACGAGCATCCACTGGATGATTTTGTCAATCAGGTCATATTGTTTGTTGATGATTGCCATGGGAAGATATTTGATGTTGGCAAGAAGCATGTGGAATTGGGTAGAAACCCAACGGCTGCGCTGCTTGTTGAAATCGTCTGTTTTGCGGGTTTTCTCATCGTATACTAGGATGTCGTCAAAATAGTCCACAAAGATATTCTGTCTCATCAGCAGAGATTCCAGTTCCTTGTCTTCCCATGCGGCATTCGTCTTGGTGATATTCTGCTTGAACCAGTTGTAATCAAACGCCATGCCACTGCCGGCAATGGCTGCCGACATCCCCAGGGTGACGTGTCCGCGTCGGAAGATGGAGTTGTTGATTTCCTCAAAGATGGCATCCAGATTGGCAGAAGAAGTGTCGCGGTTCTTTGAAACTCGATGGGCTTGGATAGCCTTCGTGCCGGCGGCTTCATAAGCATTGTTGATTTCTTCCAGAAATTCGGGCAGTACGATATTGTCCGCATCAAGAATGATCGCTACGTCATAGATCTTGAATTGAGGCAGATTGTTGACGGCGTATTGCAGTGATTTTGCCTTGGTGCTGTTCTTGAAATTAGGAGTAAGCAGCGTGATGGGAAACTGAGCTAATCGGAAGTTGGTGATTTCCTGTTGATGGTCTGACACGACTGTCACGTCAAAAAGTCGTTGTGGATAGGTTTGCCCCAGAATAGCCTTTACGGTAGGGATGATGGTATCATCGCGTTTGTAAGCAGGAATAATGACGATGAAACGGTTTTGTCGTTTGGCTTGGGGTATGAAGTGGTGTCTGCTGAATAGGGACGCAATGGTATATACGGTCATGTAGATAACCGTCAGCAATACCAGCACAAACAGCAGAATATCTACCGCATATAAGATGCCCCAAAAGTCATTCAATATCTGTATCATGATCTTTATTCTTTGTGGTTATTGTCTTCGTATTTGATTCATCCTTTGCTCATGAAGAACCGTTCACTTCATCCTCCTTTTTCAGGATTCCAGTGGGTGTTTTCTGCCACCAAGGAAATCCCAGATTCCCTGAGCGGTAGACCGTGCCAGTTCGGGATGTTTGTGTACGATGTGCGACACGACATTTTTCGGAAATACAATCCCTATCTGATAAGCATAAGCGAGCCAGCAATACCATGTATTCAGGTTGCGCTTGGCAAAGAGCAGCCTATTGCGCGTGATGAAGTAGTTTTTCGTGTCACTCATCTTGCCTGTAGTCCGGCTTTCTTTGTGTTTGACCGTACAAGCTGGTTCAAACCATAATTGGTAGCCCGCTTGGCGTAGCATGATGGACCAGTCTAACTCCTCATAGTATAGGAAATAACACTCAGGCATCAGTCCTGCTTTGTCGATAGCTTCCTTCCTGACCATCATGGCAGCACCGTGAAGATAGGGAGTAGGGTGTGCAATCCCGTATTTGCCGTGTTCCTTCTCGCCATAACCGATGGCATGATTGCGCAGTGTTATCTTGGAGAGGGGAGCGTAGCCGGCATATTGAATGAGCAGCTCTCCTTCGTGGTCGCAGATGAGCGGACTGACAGCTCCTATCCTCTCGTCTTTTTCCAATCGTTCTGCCAGGGCATCAATGTCCGTGTCGTTCAGAAGCGTGTCGTTGTTCACTAAGAAGATGAGCTTTCCGGCAGCTTTCCTGATACCCATGTTGTTGGCACCTGCAAAGCCTCTGTTTCTGTCGCTTCGGATAATCTTTACTGGAAAGCAGACATCATTTCTTTGGTATCTTTCTTCCAGCCTGTCTGCCTCGTTGTCTGTCGAGCCATTGTCCACTACAATCACTTCCAGTCTCCTCTTTGTGCGAGGGATGGAGTCTATCATCTCACAGGTGTCAGCTATGCCATGATAATTGATGGTTATGATGGAAATGTCATACTCGGGATGCACGCTTCTTTTCTTTCTTGATTCGTTTCTTTTCTTCTGCTATCTGCAGACGTTTGTTCTCCATTTCTGTAAATTTCTGGTCCATATAGGGCATTGTATGGATGATACTCATGCCTCCATAGAACAGGAAGATATTGGGAAACTGCATGAGGATTTGGTTGGCATAACCACCCAGATGCAGGGCAACAAAGCCAGAACAGATTGCCGCACCGATACCTCGCAGGGTGTTGTTCCGTATTCGGAAGAGTACAATAAAACAGGCGCTTCCGAAAATCATGAGTGTCGTGACGATGAAAAAGACCAGTCCGATAGGTCCTGTATGTACCCAGATGAAGACATATTCCGAATCGGGTGGGATGGAACTCAGTCTTTGCAGTTTGTGATTGGCAGGAATTTTTGTGGCATCCATTCCCAGCCCTATGCCCCAGGGCGCATCTTTCATGTATTTGCTGATGGCATCTTTGTTGATGTCGCGTACACTTGCCGAAGCATCATTCTTGTCGAAGGCTGTTCGCATACGTCTTATCATGCTGTTGCCTTCTCCTATCGTAGTGAAAGCAAGCATGAATACCAAAGACCCGAAGATGATGGTCACGGGAATGGCTATCTTGATGGATTTGGACAAAAAGACGAAAACCATAAACCCGACAATCATGCAGAAGATGGCAGTACGTGTTCCCGAAGTGAACATCGCCCAGGTGCAGCCCACTGCTGCCAGGAGGAATAAGATACGGTCGTTCTTGAGCTTACCCGTGATGGCACATACGTAGAAGATGACGGCGGCGGCAGCCATGTGAATACCGAAGTTGGCAGCATCGCTGAATACGGAGAAATATCTGATGATACCGTGGATGATATGTGTACGACCCGCCCGAATCAGGAAAACCTTTTCTGGTTGGGAAAAGCCGAAGGTGCGCTGTTTCCATACCCAGAAGATGGCGATGAAAGAGCAGATGGCCCATAACTTGATAAAACGCATGACATTTTCGGGCGTGGTCACATAGATGGCACACACAATGCAGGCGTACATCAGTTGGAATGCCATCAAACGGGCACCCGTATACCAAAACCCGATATTGACTCCCAGGTCGCAGGTGTCGTTCAGCACTTGCAGCGTACAGAATGAGCACCAAATGACGAGGGCAAACGTCATGAGATTGCAGAAACGGGCTTCGAGAAACATCTTGGCATCAATGATGGCAATGCAAAGAAGTACGATTTCAAAGAGCTCGTTGGGAAGTGATGTCGGCATCGGAATATAGCCGTAGCGTTCCAAAAACATGAGGAAATAGTTCAGGACGAACAGCATCCAAAAGGTGGACATCTTCCATCTGAAGGCAATGTAAACAACGATAACAGCAACAGGGATGGCACAGACCATCCCCATTCCAACGAGTCCCATACTCTTGAATTCGTACAGAGAGACGACGAAGAGTATCAGCAACAATACCGACCTCAATCCCAACTGATGGGACGAAGGGTGTCTGAATTTGTTGGCACTAACTTGCATGGCTGTTTTCTGTTGCGGTCAGACCAAGTTGCGACAGACGGTATACGAAGTTATTGAATTTGGTGTAAGGAGGTAACTGTCCTACAAACTCCTCAACAGCATAGCGCTGAGCTTCCGTGAGGTACATATAGAGCGACTCCTTGTTTTCCAGTTGTGACAGCAGTTCGTTCAAAGCCTTCTGGTCTACATCCTTCCAGGTGCGGTTGGCACGAGTCACCATCAAGTTGATTGTACCCATGTTCAGCAAGGAAGAAGAAATGGAGTTGTCATTCAGATTGGGATATTCTATGATGACGATTTCTTCGGGCAGGATGTCTGGGTAGAGGTCCTTGATGTCTTTGGCGAGTATATACTTGCTGTCTTCAGCCAGGAAATCTTCGTCGTATGTCAGTCGTCTCACCTGCAATCCGATGGAAATCCAGAAGTTCTCCAACTCCTGAGCCAGATAACTCTTTCCGTTGGCAGAGTCGGTAGACAGCAGGTTCAGCACATTCTGCTGGCCGGTCTTGAAGTGGGGCAGCAGAGTCTTGCTCAGCTGGTGGAGTGACATGTCTGCAATGGTCTTGTTATAACGACGATAGCGCAAGGCACTGTCTTTGGGATAGCATCCCATGACAGGTATCTGCGTGATGCGTTCAGCTCGCATACGGTCGCGGAGCGTTCTGTCGAGCATCTCTACTACCATGAAATAGAGGATGGTCAAGAAGAACGTAACCATCAGAGAGCCTAACAGCGTCATCATACGGTTTGTAGGCTGAGCATTGAGCGGGAACATAGGTGGATTGAGCACTCTTAAGGTTGCTGTTGTCATCTGCAGGTTTCTCTGGCGCAGACGAGCCGAGTTCAGCGCTCTCAGCATCTCCATATAGTTGTTCTCAATGAAACCGATGTGTCTGTTCTTTTGTGCAATCTGTGCACCAATGGGCGAGAAAGTCAGAATCTGCTTGTCAATCTTCTGCCTCATGACGTCTTTAGCCTCCATCTGTGCTTTGGCTTTCACCATCAGCAACATCTGGTCAAGCCACTTGTCCAGCATGGGTGCTGCCTGTATGCCCGTTTCGGTATTATAGGAGTTAGAGTATACGTCTTTGGTCAGTGTACGTACCTTTTGTGTAACATCCTGCAATTCCTTTTTAGCCCTTGCCAGTTCTTGCTGAGATTCTATGCTGTTGTTTCCGCCTTCGCTGCTCATCAGTTGCAGGTTGGAGATACGAGACTGAATACGTGAGATGTCTCTGACGTAGGTTGTGAACTCATTGTTGGTGCGTATGGCTTTCGTTCGGCTGCTTAGTTGGCTTTCCAGATAGTCCATCAGAGCCTTCGTGGTATAATAGTCCAGCAATTGTTGGTTTTCGAAAGTCTGCTGCGTAGCATCCATCGAAGCCAGTTGAGATGTCTGTTCATCGTAGTTGATAATCCTGTGTTCGATATTGAACTCAATCAACTCCCTCTCAGACGTACCGAGAATCTTGCTCAGACGTCCCACTTCTCTTTCGAAAAACTTGATGACATTGTTGGTTTCTCCAAAACGGAGCTGCTGATACTGTCGGGCGAAGACATCGTTCAGAATGTCCAGTGTATTGTATGCGATACCAGCGTCGTTGGCAGAATAGCCGATGTCGATAATGTCGCTATTGCTCAATTGCATGACTTTCAGTCTGGAAGTAATGCTTTTAATGCTGAAGTAAGGGTGATAGTTGAGCAATCCGAAAATATAGTTGCCCATGGTTGGTTTTTCGTAGGCTTTCAGATTGGCATAAGTAATCTGTTCACTTTTTTTGTCAATAAGAGCTTTGACATCTGCAGGAACAGACTGGTTGAGCTGACGAAAATGTTCTGCAGATATATAATTGTTGTCTTTATTCGGATTGCCGTACATCATACATCTGGCAAACAGTCTCAAAGACACTTCCCTGATGGTGTTGTCGGTAGAGATAATGATCATCAGGTTCTTGATGTTGGTCTGTGCATTGCCGCCGGCTGTTCCGGAACCGCCTTCTACGTTATATCCCGTAATCATACCCGTGTAGATGGTCGTATTGGTATCGTATTTGTGCTCCATGTTTCGAGTCATGAACCATGCAATGACCAATGCGATGAGTGGCAGTATGACGAGATACCACCTGATGCGATAAAGAAATCTGACTAAATATCTGAATATGTCCATATCGTCAAGTATTTATTGTTTCTTTTTCTTGTCTTTTTTTTCTAATTCCTTGAGTTGTTTTGCTTCTTCGACAGCAGCCTTTTTGATACGCTTTTCAACGGCTTTGTTTTCCTTGGCAATCTGTTTCTCGCTCTTTTCCGGCGTACTGTCCATGGTGATGTCAGTCGTCGAATTGGTGATGATAGGTGTATGTGTCAGAAGCTCCAGGGTGATAATGTCGGTGGTTATCTGTGTCTGCAAGCCCTGATAGGTAGAGACAGCTGACTGTTCTCGGTCCTTGGTCAGGGCGAAGTCTTCGATGGAAAGACTTCCGTTGTGGAATTCCTCCTGAGTCAGTGAGCCTGCTCCTTGATAGATGGCGGCATTTTCGCTTGCCGTCTTCAATGCCACTAAGTTGTTGGTGATTTTGATATAGAGGGTTGCAATCTTCAGTTTCAGGTCATCGTAAGCCTGTTCCTTGAGTAGCTGAGCCCTTTCTGATTCCAGTTTTTTTCTTTTGACAGACGACTTCAGGTCGATGAAGTCTTCCAGTGGAACACTCACGCTTACGCCCACATTCCAGTAGCTTTGGGTGCTGCCTTGAAACTGGTAGATGGTCTGGTTGTACGAAGACGAATTGTTACCCCACATATCCGTCTTGCCATAACTATACGAACCATGTCCTTGGATATATGAAAAAACGTGTCTCCTTTGTTTGGCTACTTCAGCTTCTGCCAGTTCCTGTTCCTTAGCCAGACCTTGTATGGTAGGGTTGGATTTGGCATTCTCGAAAAGAACGGAAAGAGGAGGAAGATGGAAAGAAGTGAAATTGATGTTGCTGCCCATGCTGGAGTCGAAAAAGCCAGCATGTATGCCGCTTTCATCCATTTGGGCATAAGCCGTATGATATGAGAGCGATGCAAGCAGCAGTGCCAATAGTATTCTCTTGCTTTTCATAATCGTGTGTGATAGTAAAGACTTTTGGTTAGGGTGTTAAACCATTTTCTTGCGTTGTTTGCCTTGTCTCTCAGAGGGGTAGACCATCCAGCTAAACGTTACCTTTCTGAACGAATGCTGTCAATGTACGTAAGATGATTTTCATATCCAGGGCGAAATTGTAGTTCTGCCCGTATTGGATATCCAGTTGTTTGCGCTCGTCAGCCGACATCATGCCGTTGGAACCTCTTTCCTCGACCTGCCAGAGACCCGTGAGCCCTGCGGGTGCCATAAAGCGGTCAATACAGTCGTCGCCAGTCAGTTTTTCCGCTTCGTAGAGTGGGAGAGGGCGATTGCCTACGACAGACATATCTCCCCTGAGGATGTTGAACAGCTGAGGCAGTTCGTCAATGCTGTATTTGCGGATGAACCTGCCCACCTTAGTAATACGTGGGTCGTTCTCTATCTTCACAAAGGCATTGTTGATGTCTTCATTCTTCTGCTTGGAGAATTCACTTTCTGCCATCACATAATCATCGCCCACGAGCATCACTTCGTCGTCGCTGATCATCATGTTGATGTCGTCGCTGACAGGCGTGTCATCACCTATTAATATGCCTCCGTCGTTTTTCACGCTGCTGTTCATGGCATATTGGTTCTGCGTCTTGCTCAGTTCCTTGAGGTTCTTGTCGGCATTGGTATACATGCTGCGGAACTTCAGGAAGTCAAATACCTGATAGTTGGTGCCTACTCTTTTGGAGCGGAACAGAACAGGCCCCTTGCTCTCCATCTTGATGGCAATGGCAGTCAGCACAAAGATGGGCGAGAGGACGACAATGCCGATAAGAGAGCAGACGATGTCAAAGACTCGTTTCCAAATGGGAATCTTAAATTGCAGGATTTTGTGCTTAGGCGCTTCTTTGTCAAAAAGAATGCCTTCACGGTCACTGATAAACTGAATTTTTTTGGTCAGTTCAGAGATGGTTGCCGTATCCAGAATCGTATCATTGATACCGCAGTTCTGGTACGCCTTTCTGTCTTCGGGTGTCAAATGCCCTGTAAGCAAGATGATATACAGGCTGGGAAACCTCTTTCTCAGATAGGATATTGATACGATATCCTCATTCTTATTGCCTTTTTCAAGGAATAGAATATAATGGTCAGCTGAGGCTCTTTGCTCACAGATTACAGCTGCATCTTTGTAGTTTCTTGCCAAGCGGACGAGATGTCCGGGAATGTATTTCAAACGTTCCTGGTTTGCAGGATTGTTACCTAAGTATATGACACCTATCATTGTAGACGTAGTTTATTGTATAAAAATAGCCCCCACCTTAAGGAAGAATCTTCTTCACTCTGATTTTCAACTCCATGGGGTTGAAGGGCTTGACAATATAGTCAACGGCTCCGATTTCCAACAGTCTGATGCGTTCGCTGGTGCTGTCCTCGCTGCTCAGCATGATGACGGGAATGTCATGGAACAATTCGTTCTGCTTGATCCATTCCAGGAAGTCGTCACCTCTCATTCCCGGCATGCGGATGTCAGAAATAATCAAGTCGGGTGTGTTGCCGGATTGCAGCCATTTGACACCCTGCAGACCATCGGGCAGCCATTGTACTTCATAGTCGCTCATCAGATAAATGGACAATACTTTGGCAATGGTTTCTTTGTCATCAAGTATAAGAATTTTCTTTTTCATTTTTTCACCGGTTAAAATTGATTCGTTTATTGTTGGATGTGTTAAATAGTTATTATTTTACACACTTTGAGGTGCAAAGATACGTTTTTATTTTTAATTACGCCCAATTTTTACGAAAAAAATATCAAATGAGACGAATAAAAACCCTATAAATAGGCTCTTTCACCGAAAATACGTGTGCCAACACGTACCATATTGCTTCCGTGGGCAGTGGCAATCAGGTAATCATGGCTCATGCCCCAGGAGCGTTTGCAGAAATAGTCGCAGTCGGCAAAATACGTTTGCCTGAACTCCTTGAACAGGTCGTAAGCCAGAGCAAACTCCTCTTCTATCTGTTGCTGCTCGTCTGTGTTGGAAGCCATCATCATCAGTCCGCAGATGCGGATGCCTTTCATGTTGCGCCACTCGCCCTCGTCGAGAAACTGTCGGCATTGTTCGGGGGAAAAGCCGAATTTGGTTTCCTCCTGAGCCAGATGCAGTTCGAGCAGCACGTCTATGACTCGCTCGTTTTTCAGAGCCTGCTTGTTGATTTCCTTCAGAAGCTTCACGGAATCGGCAGCCTCTATCATGCTGATGTAGGGAGCGATATATTTTACCTTGTTGGTCTGCAGGTGCCCTATGAAATGCCATTCGATGTCCCGGGGCAGTATCTCGTGTTTTTTCGACAATTCCTGCTCATGGCTTTCACCAAACACGCGCTGTCCTGCCTCGTATGCTTCTTGTATGCAGTCGGCAGGATGGTATTTGCTGATGGCAACAAGCTGCACTCCGTCGGGCAGTTGTGCCAGAACGGAGTGGAGGTTTTGTTGGATAGCTGTTTGCATGGCGTTTACTGTTCATATTCCGGCTTGTCGTCCGGCTCGTTCTTTTTCTTGTATTCGAAGACGTCCATGAGTGACGTCTCTGCAACAGAGGATATGACGTAGTCAATCATGGTCTGTCCCATGACGGCATCGATGTTCTTGACCGCTCCGTTCAGAGTGCCGGCATTGACAAGGTATACGATGGAAGATTTTTTCTCCTTGTCAGTCTTCTCGTCAATGGTGATGAACTGCAGTTTGCACCTGTACCATCTGTCGGCCGTATCTTCGTCGCTGAAGAGAATCTCCTTGTAGACGGCTTTCTTGATGTCTGACACCTCAAATTCGCCGCTGATGTAGGACGACATTTCCTCCATGATGCGTTTTTCTGCCTCGGTAAAGCTCAGTGCATCCACGGTATATGCCTCGGTAACTTTTTTCATTGATCCGTCTTCCATTGTTTTCTCGTAACGGATTTTACATTCAAACCATTGTGCTGTTCTACTTCTCATATCTATGTTGATTTTATTGATTTTGTTCTGAAATGATTTGCAAAGGTACATATTTTTTCGGAACATGACCCACTTTTTTCAGTCGAATCGGAAAAAATGTAAAAAAAGTAGGGCTATACTTTGACATTCAAGGAAAAATTACTACTTTTGCAACTCAAATGAATCAGAGAATGAAGAAAGTCATTGTCATTTCTGCTGTGGTTTGTCTGTTGTTGAGCAGTTGTGCCGCAGAATTTAATCGGGTATACAAGTCGACTGACTATGATTATAAGTATGAATTTGCCAAGGAGTGTTTTGCCCGTGGCAAGTACATGCACGCTGTCAGTTTGCTTCAGGAGCTGGTAACTATCAAGCGAGGAACCGACGAGGGTGAAGAGTGTTTGTATATGTTGGCGATGGCTTCTTATTGTCAGCATGATTACGAGAGTGCCTCTGCCACTTTCAAGAAATATTTTTCGTCCTATCCCAAGGGTAAGTTCGCAGAACAAGCCTCTTATTATGTAGGCCGTTCGCTCTATGAGAGTACGCCCGAACCACGTTTGGACCAGACTCCGACCGTTGGTGCCATCAATGCCTACCAGCAGTTCCTTGACTATTATCCCGAATCACGCTTGCGCCCTTTGGCTGAAGAGAAGCTGTATGAATTGCAGGACAAACTCGTGATGAAGGAATACCTTTCTGCCCGTTTATATTATAACTTAGGTGACTATTTCGGCAACTGTATCGGCAGTGCAGATGGAGGAGGCTCCAATTACGAGGCGTGTATCATCACTTCGCAGAATGCCTTGAAAACCTATCCTTTTACTTCTTTACGCGAGGAGTTCGCTGTCCTGATCATGAAAAGCAAGTTCGAACTGGCTCAACAGAGTGTCGAGGAAAAACGCCTGGACCGCTATCGTGATGCAGAAGACGAGTGCTACGGTTTCCTCAACGAATTTCCGGAAAGTAAAGAGTGTGAGAATGCCGAGAAATATATCAAGAAGTGCAAGAAGGTAACAGGCGAACGTACAGACGAGGATTAATCAATGTCCTTCCGACGTACCAGAAGGAGAACAAATAATCAGCAAACAAGAAATAATATCAATAAACAGCAATGGATTACAAGAAGTCAAAAGCTCCGGTAAACACCGTGACCCGTAACATCATGGACCTCTGCGAGGAAACAGGTAACATCTATGAAAGCGTAGCCATCATTTCTAAGCGTGCCAATCAGATTTCGGTACAGATAAAGGATGATCTGAGCAAGAAGCTGGCAGAGTTCGCTTCGTATAATGACAGTCTGGAAGAGGTGTTTGAGAACCGCGAACAGATAGAGATTTCCCGCTATTATGAGAAATTGCCCAAACCTGTTCTCCTGGCTACCGAAGAGTTTGTGGAAGACAAGATTTATTGGCGCGATCCAGCCAAGGACTATCGCCAGAACGACCATCTCAGCACGGAGGATTAAGATATGATTCAGCGCATACAGTCTGTCTATCTTCTGTTGGCGTCTATCTTGTGTGTGGTGTGTCTGTGCTTGCCCGTGGCAACACTGCTGGTGACAGATGCCAAACTTGCCATCGAGGCAAGTGCGACTCAACAGGTTTACAATCTTTGGATTGTATCGGGTGATGGCGCACGCCAGTTTACCACCTGTCCCTTATTCCTGTTATTATTATGCTCAGCATCATTGATGCTTTACACCATCTTTGCCTACCGTAACAGGATGATGCAGTCACGACTGTGTCTGTTCATCTCACTCCTGCTTTTAGGATGGCATATCCTTTATGCCGTTTACAGTCAGATACTCGTAGGTGCAGGTTCAGGAGGAGCCTTCCAGGGTTCTTTTGCTGCCGTGCTGCCTTTTGTTTCTTTAGTACTGACGGTGCTCGCAAGGAGAAGAATCATCGCAGACGAGAAGTTGGTGAGAGCTGCAGATAGAATACGTTAATGAAGTTATTTCTAAAAAGATTACTGCTCGCTTTGCTTCGTAAGGCCAAGCGAAAGATGTTGATAGGTACCCCTGTAGTGACGGAAAAAGACAGGGAGCAATTACACAAGGCCCGCTTCTTGCAGGCCTTTGTTGCTTGTGTACTTATACTCGCCTGCTTCAGATGGCTGATGCCGGAAGGTCAGCCCATTGCTGAAGTCAGCGATGATGCAGCCATGGTTGACACGTCGCAAGAAGCAAATAGCACGATGCAAGAAGCAGAATGTACGACGCAGGAAGCAAATAGCACGATGCAGGAAGCAAATAGCACGATGCAGGAAGCAAATAGCACGATGCAGGAAGCAAATAGCACGACGCAGGAAGCAAATTGCACGATGCAGGAAGCAGATTGCACGATGCAGGAAGCAAATTGCACGATGCAGGAAGCAGATTGCACGACGGAAGTGGCATCTCCGGCAAGTACCCGTTTTTATCATCCCGACGGAACCCCGATAGTACATCGTATTTACAGCGTTTCTTCTTTCAAGAACACGTTTCCTGACATGAACGATGTACAGATGGTGGCTGCTCGCCGCCATGGGGTGTCGCCCGTACAGGATAGGGAAGAGGCAGAACGCAGGATGAAGGAACTGGTTTATGTCGGCAGTGACCCTTATTTTTATGTGGATAATCTCCACAGCAGCATCCCCTATCTCGTTCCCCGTGCAGCCGTTTTGTTGCACGATATCGGGAAGGTGTTTTTTGACAGTCTGTACATCAAAGGCATTCCCCTTCACAAAATCATCGTAACCAGCGTCTTGCGTACCAAAAATGACGTAGAGAAACTGCGCAGGGGTAACGGCAATGCTACGGAAAACAGTTGCCATCTTTATGGAACGACGGTAGACATTTGTTATAACCGTTATCAGACGGTAGAAGATCCCAATGGTCCTCCTCGTCGTGCTGTGCGCAACGACAGCCTGAAGTGGATTCTGAGTGAGGTGTTGCGCGATTTTCGCAAACAGGGGCGTTGCTATGTCAAGTATGAGGTGAAACAAGGTTGCTTTCACTTAACCGTAAACTGATGTAAAAAAGATGACTCAATATAAGAATTATATTTTCGATTTGGATGGAACGTTGTTGAATACCCTGGGCGATTTGGCAGCAAGTACCAATTACTCCTTGCGTTATCATCATTTGCCTGAGCGCACAATAGAAGAAGTCAGATGCTTTGTGGGAAATGGGGTAGGAAAACTGATAGAGCGGGCTGTGCCTCAGGGGTCCCCGTCAGACTTGGTGACGGAGGTGCTGTCCGTTTTCCGTCGCCATTATCTTGAGCATTCCTTAGACACGACCGTTCCCTATCCCGGAGTGATGGAAACCCTTTCTCAACTGAAGAAACGAGGAGCTCATATAGCTGTTGTAAGCAATAAGTTGCAGGCTGGGGTTACTGAGCTGTGCAACCATTTCTTCTCCGAATTAGTCGATGTGGCCATCGGCGAACGAGAAGGCATCAGGCGTAAACCATCCCCCGACATGGTATTGGAAGCACTCCGTCAGTTGGATGCCGATGCCTCCGACTCTGTCTATATCGGAGACAGTGACGTAGATATTGCAACGGCCCGTAACAGTGGTGTTCCATGCATCAGTGTATTGTGGGGGTTTCGCGATCAGAATTTCCTACTTGAGCATGGAGCAACTTGCTTGATACATGATTGCACGGAGTTGCTGACGGGTTGTTAACCAAGTTGTTTTTTATCATCAAAAAACTTTCTCTCCCTTTGTTTGATTACTCAGTCAACGCTGACTCTCCTTCCTTTTCGAAGTAATTGATGCTGAATTCTTTAGACCTGTACGGATGGACGAGCTTGCCATATTTGCAGGTACGAGGAATCTACAATCGCAGGTACCCCGTACCTACAATTACAAGCACCCCGTACCTACAATCTACCAGTTCTTTTATCAGCCTTCATGTCTTGACTTCCATTCCGTGCTCATGTAGAACGAAATACTGTTTCATGTTCAATGGTGGTCATTTGGTCATTTGGTCATTTGGTCATTAAGGTCATTAAGACTTTTGCAA
>CAMAHD010000013.1 GCA_945834405.1 uncultured Prevotella sp.
GGACAAAGCCGTAGCCCAAGGTAATGAAGCCATGAAACAGGCAAAAGACCTTGAAGTGAAACTATCCGATGCATTGAATAAAGCTGTCCAATCTTCATTGCCAGGATCTGCTAAGGCTGTTATTATTGTGCTTGCAATATTAGTCGTTGCTCTCCTAATTGTGTTATTTGCTAAATAATAGCCATTTATTGCTTTGAAAATGTTATTTTAGCTAAACAAAATGAAAATAAAGCAATGAAATATGCCTATTTTAAGATAATTTAGAGGATTTCTTTTTGTAGGTAAAAATAATTTATTATTTTTGCAGCAAATAAATCGCAATAATATGGCAGAAAAGAAGGATTTGAACCGCATCAAGGTAATGTTGGCAGAGAAAAAGAAGACAAACAAATGGCTTGCTTCTGCTGTCGGTGTCAATGCGGCAACTGTAAGCAAGTGGTGTACTAACTCATCACAGCCATCTTTGGAAACTTTGATCAAGATAGCAGAGCTATTAGAAGTCAACTATACAGAACTGATTAGGGTAGAGCCTAAGGTGTGATTATTTAACTTGTTGTATTCAAAAACAAGACTGATATGACTCCAGAAGAGAAAGCAAGAGTTAAGATAGACCAGATGTTTGAAGAAGCTGGTTGGCAGGTCGTGGATAGGGACTTCTATTCACCGACTATCTCTGCTGCTGCTATTCGCGAAGGTCTTCTTAAAGGTAATCATGAAGCCGATTATTTTCTGTTTATCAATGGAAAGGCTGTCGGTGTACTTGAAGCAAAGCGTGCAGAAGTCGATGTGAAAGCGGATAGGGTTACTGCTCAGACAAAGAATTACACACGTATCGTTCCTAATTGTTATCAAGTCTGGCAGAAGCCTTTGCCAATTGGTTATCAATCCAATGGTGAGAAAACCTATTTCTGTGATTTCAGGAATCCTGATAGTGAACTGGAACCTGTCAATCGTATCCATACACCGAAGGAATTGTCAAAGATGCTTGGCATTGAAGATATTTATGCCGGTCTTCCTACTCTGAAGAAAAAGGGATTACGTGACTGCCAGTTTGAGGCTATTACGGAACTTGAAAAATCTTTCCGTGCAGGTCAGAATAAGGCTTTGATGGTACTGGCAACAGGCGCAGGTAAGACCTATACAGCATGTCTCGCTTCATACCGTTTCCTCGCATATACACCGATGAGAAGGATCCTTTTCCTTGTTGACCGTAATAACCTCGGTAAGCAGGCAGAAGGTGAGTTCGGTATGTTCAGACTTACGGAGAATGGAGATTCTTTTAATACCATTTATTCAGTCGATCGTCTGAAGTCTGCCAAGATTCCAAGTGATAGTAATGTTGTTATCTCTACTATACAGCGTCTTTTCTCATTGCTGAAGGGTGAGGATATTACGGATAATGATGATGATGATGATGACAATGACATCGACACACCTGTTGAACTTCCAGAGAATCCTGCCTTACCGAGGGATTTCTTTGATGTGATCATCATTGATGAGTGTCACCGTAGTATCTATGGCAATTGGAAGAAGGTGCTTGACTACTTTACCTCTGCCAAGATGATTGGTCTTACAGCTACACCTGTGCCTGAGACCTTGGCTTTCTTCAATAACAATCGCATTGTCAACTATACCCTTGAAAATAGTATTCTGGATGGTGTGAATGTGGATTGCCGTGTCTATCGCATCAAGACTCAGGTTACAGAAAATGGTGGTGCAATCAAGCAGGGTGATAAATTGCGTGTAGAGACACGATATACCGGAAAGGTAGAGGCCATCAGCCAGAAGGAAACGAAACAATACACCAAGGAGGAACTTAACCGAAGTGTCATCAATCCGGCACAGATAAAGTTAGTGCTCGAAACCTATAGAGATAGTGTCTATACAGATTTGTTCACAGATCCACAGCGTGAACCTAATATGGACTATCTCCCTAAGACCCTTATTTTTGCTTTGAATGAGGCACATGCTATCAATATAGTGAATATAGCCAAAGAGGTGTTCGGTCATACAGCACCTAATGACCCCTATGTTCAGAAGATTACCTATAGTGCAGGTGATAGCAATGAGTTGATACGTCGCTTCCGCAATGATAAGGAGTTCCGTATTGCAGTAACTTGTACTCTGGTGGCCACAGGTACTGATGTAAAGCCTCTGGAGGTGGTCATGTTCATGCGTGATGTAATGTCCAAGCCTCTATATGTTCAGATGAAAGGTCGTGGTGTTCGTACCATCGGTGATGAACAATTGCGTAACGTGACTCCTAATGCTTTCTCAAAAGATTGCTTCTTTCTTGTAGATGCAGTAGGTGTCACTGAGCATGAAATGCGTATTCCTGCAGCAGGAACCGATAATGAACCCAAGGAAACAATTTCGTTCAAGAGACTTCTTGAATTGATTACCCATGGTAATGTGACAGATCAATATCTTCGTATGCTTGCTTCACGTCTTGCGCGAATCTATAGTAAATGTACAGAAGAGCAGCGTAATAAGTTCATTGAACTGGCCTACATGGACATGAAGGAATTGTCTTCCTCAATTTTTGATAACCTAGAACAAGCATTATTACCTCCATTCGTTGATATTAATCAGCCAAATCTTGAGCGAAAGGGCTTGGTTGCAAGTATTGTCAATCATCCTGATGCTCGTCAGTATCTGCTTATCCTCAATGCTGGTTTCATAGAGATACTTATGCCTGGTGAAGATACTTTGATCAGCAAGGGTTTCTCTATGGAGGAGGCGAAGGAAACTACCGATGCTTTTGAAAAGTACTGCAATGATCATCGTGATGACATCGAGGCATTACGCATCATCTGGAACAATGAGGGAGAGCCTCTGTCATACGCAGTACTGAAGGACTTGGAGAATAGTCTAAAGATGGCAAACAGCCGATTCTCTTCAAGCAGACTCTGGAACTCATATTCCTTGATCAGTCCTAAGGATGTGCGTAAGCATACAACCAGGGAGGAGCAGGTTGCAATGACAAACATCATCCAACTTGTACGCTATGCATTCCATCAAATCGATAAACTGGATAGCGTTTACGCAACTGCTCAACAATACTTTAATCTTTGGTGCGGCCAGCGTAACAACGAAAAGACACAAAAGCAGATTGAGGTTATGCGTCAGGTTGTTGACTATGTGGCCAGCAATGGAGCAGTTTCAATCAAGGATATTAGAGAGGATGATAAGACAAAGGCAGCTCAGATCATACAGGCATTTGGCGGTCTTGAACCTGCAACCAATGCTCTTATCAGTTTATACAAATTTGTCGTTATAAGAAAGACAGCATAATACAATGGCAACAAATACAGAAACATCGCTTACCAAGAAAGTCTGGACTCTTGCTACCACTTTGGCAGGACAGGGTATTGGATTCACAGACTATATCACTCAGTTGACTTATCTTCTCTTTCTGAAGATGGACAACGAGAATACAGAAATGTTCGGTGAGGACTCTGCTATACCGGAGGGATATAGATGGAGTGATCTTATCGACTTGGATGGTCTTGATCTTATTGCTCAGTATGAGTCAACTTTGAAGAAACTCAGTGAGGAAGAGAATCTTATTGGTACTATTTTTGTAAAAGCCCAGAACAAGATAGACAAGCCTGTATATCTGAAGAAGGTCATCACTATGATCAATGAAGAGCAATGGCTTGTTATGGATGGTGATGTGAAGGGCGCTATCTATGAGAGCATCCTGGAGAAGAATGGTCAGGATAAGAAGAGTGGCGCCGGTCAGTACTTCACACCTCGTTCTCTGATCCAGGCTATGGTAGATGTTGCGCGTCCTCAGATAGGAGAGACTGTCTGTGATCCAGCCTGTGGTACTGGTGGTTTCCTCTTGGCTGCCTATGATTACATGAAGAATCAAAGCCAGGATAAGGCAAAGCGAGATTTCCTTCGTGATAAGGCATTGCATGGCTACGACAACACAGCTCTGGTTGTCACCCTTGCTTCAATGAATCTCTATCTGCATGGTATCGGTACTGACCGCAGTCCTATTCTTTGCCAAGACTCACTTGAGAAGGCTCCTGATACATTGGTTGATGTAATTCTTGCTAATCCTCCATTTGGTACTCGTCCAGCTGGAAGTGTAGATATCGACCGTCAGGACTTCTACGTAGAGACAAAGAATAACCAGCTGAATTTCCTCCAGCATATCATGGTGATGCTGAAGAACACCGGTCGTGCGGCTGTTGTCCTTCCTGATAACGTACTCTTTGAAGGTGGTGCAGGTGAAACTATTCGTAAGGAACTGCTGAAGAATTTCAATTTGCACACCATCCTCCGTTTGCCTACAGGTATCTTCTATGCCCAGGGTGTCAAGGCTAATGTGCTGTTCTTCCAGAAGGGAACTCCTACCAAGAATGTCTGGTATTATGATTATCGTACAGGCATTAAGCATACGCTGGCTACCAAGCCAATGCAGCGTCAGCATCTTGATGACTTTGTGAAGTGCTACAATGCAGATAACATACAGGCAAGACAGGAAACTGAACGTTTCAAGAGTTATCCTGTTGAAGACCTCCTTGCTCGTGACAAAACAAGTCTCGATATCACATGGATTAAGCAAACAGAGAATGATGAGGATATCACTCTCAATGAGCTGATTTCTACGATTGAAGAGAAGAGCCAGAATATCGTTAATGCTGTGGCTCAACTCAAGGAACTTATGGCTGGAATTGAAGAATAGTAGATCGAAACATGAGCAACATAGATAAACTACAGTTACTTCCATCAACAGGAAATCTTACTGCCGATATTAAGGCGATTCTGACAGAAGCCCGTTCTGTCACGGTTCGCGCTATTAATACTACGATGGTGTCTGCCTATTGGCTTATCGGCAAGCGCATTGTTGTTGAAGAGCAAAAGGGCTCAGATAAGGCTGCCTACGGAGAAGGTCTTTTGAAAAAGCTTTCAAAGGAACTGACAGCAGAGTTTGGCAACGGATTCTCGTATGCCAACCTTTATAATATGCGCCAGTTCTATATGACATACAGTAACTCCGAGATTTTCTACACGCTGTGTAGAGAATTGCCTTGGAGTCATAACAGATTAATAATGAGAGTGCAAGACTCTAAGGCTCGTGAATGGTATCTGCGTGAGGCTGCACGAGAACAATGGAGTGTACGGCAGTTGGAGCGTAATATCAATTCTTTCTATTACCAGCGTCAATTGGAGTCTGGACTTGTGGAAAGCGAAAATTCTACACGGTGTGTAGAGAATTCAAATTCCATTGATCCTCGGCAGTTTGTAAAGGATCCTTATGTATTAGAGTTTGTAGGACTACCAGCATACCCAGATCACAAGGAGAAAGAATTGGAGGATGCTCTGACAGACAAGATGCAGGATTTCCTACTTGAATTGGGTAAAGGCTTCTCGTTCATCAAGCGTCAGTACCGTATCAGTACAGAGACAAGTCATTTCTATATTGACCTTGTATTCTACAACTACATACTCAAATGCTTCGTCCTGATAGACTTGAAAGCTGCTAAGCTGACACACCAGGATGTGGGCCAGATGGATATGTATATACGTATGTTCGATGACATCAAGAAAGGCCCAGATGATAATCCAACCATTGGCATTCTGTTGTGTGCTGACAAAGATGAGACTGTTGTGAAATACTCTGTATTGAATGAATCTAAGCAAATCTTTGCAAGCAAGTATCTTCCATATCTGCCTACAGAAGAGGAACTGAAGCGAGAGTTGGAGAGTGGCAGTCATATTAAAGAGGTTGAGGATTAATAGCTATGGATACAAAGAAATTACGTCAGAAGATACTTGATCTTGCTATTCATGGTAAGCTAGTACCTCAGGATCCTAATGATGAGCCTGCCTCTGTACTCTTGGAACGAATCCGAGAGAAAAAAGACCGTCTCATAAAAGAAGGTAAGATTAAGAAAACTAAAAGCACGGCATCTTCCGATATGTCCCATTATGAGAACGTGCCATTTGAAGTGCCTGAAGGATGGAGTTGGTGTACCCTTGATGAATTAACGACTTCAATAGGTGACGGATTACACGGAACTCCAAAGTTTGATGATAATGGAGAATATTACTTTGTCAATGGTAACAACTTGGATGGAATAATATCCATTAAAAAAGAGACAAAGAGAACCACAATTGATGAATATACAAAACAGGGATTGAAATTCAATTCTCAAACTATATTTGTTTCTATTAACGGAACTTTAGGTAATATCGCATTTTACAATAATGAACCTATAGTTTTGGGCAAAAGCGCATGTTACATCAATCTGTTAGATGGTATATCAAAGGAGTATATTGCTACCATTCTTCGATGTCAGTATTTTCTAAATTATTGTCGAGATACTGCCACAGGAAGTACCATTAAAAATGTGCCATTGGCTGCCATGCGTGCTTTTTTTATTCCTATACCTTCTTATCAAGAACAATTACGCATTGTTGATGAAGTTGAGAAATTGCTTTCACTTGTAGATTTACTTGATGAAAACACAAATGAACTAGGAAATGCTATAACAGTAGCCAGATCAAAAATTCTTGACCTTGCTATCCATGGCAAACTTGTGCCACAAGATGCCGACGACGAGTCTGCATCTGAATTGCTGAAACGCATCAATCCAAAGGCTATAGCATCTTGTGATAACCCACATTATGCAGAGCCATACGAATTACCTCATGGATGGACGTGGATTCAATTGGGAAAACTTGCAGTAGATTCTGCTGATGGTCCATTTGGAAGTAATCTCAAAAAAGAGCATTACACGATGAGTAAGGAGGTACGTATAATTCAATTAAGCAATATTGGAGAAGACGGTTGGCGCGAAGAAAATACGAAATATACCACATTTGAACATCTATCAGAGATTTCCCGAAGTGAGGTGCATTCAGGTGATATTGTTATTGCCAAAATGATGCCAGCTGGCAGAGCAATTACATGTCCAAATACTGATGCAAAGTATGTGCTTTCTTCTGATGCTGTAAAGTTTGTTTTGCCAGAAGGTATTTGCAATGAATACATTCTAAACTCTATCAATTCTTCAGTATTCAGGGAGCAGGTGTATGACAATGTACAGGGTGTAACAAGAGTCCGTACGAGTTTACAAAAACTGAGGACTTATCTTTTGCCATTGCCTCCATACAGCGAGCAATTACGTATTGTTCGAAAAGTAAATGAACTCTTCACACAGTTGGACATGATTGAGAAATCCCTGCAGGCGTGAGCCTACAGGGATAATTTCACCAATTTACGACTCTATCAACTATCTCTCGTTGCTCAGATGCTGTGCGACGGAGATAGATTCGTGTTGTCTCTATGCTCTCGTGCCCCATAAGATCAGCAAGGAGTGCAATGTCGTTGAATCGTTCAAGGAAGTTCTTAGCAAAACGATGACGGAAGGAATGAGGATAAACGACCTCTTTGGGTAAGCCATACTTCACGCCATACTGCTTCAGCTGAGTAGCAATGCCACGAGTAGTAATACGTTTGCCAAACCTGTTTAGGAAGATGTAACCGCTACTAATGCCATCTGCTTCCAGCCATTCAAGAGCTTCCTTCTGTAGATTCTTTGGGATATACAGGCGGCGCATCTTGCCACCTTTGCTATACATGTCAAGATGTCCAGCCTTTACATGCTCTGCTTTAATTTGAAGGAGTTCGCTTACACGTGCTCCAGATGCAGCCATAAACCACACAATGAAGTACCATTCGATTAGTCCGTCCTCTTTCAAACGCTGCTTGAAGAAACGATAGTCGGCATCACTGATGACGTTCTCCAAGAAGTTCTTCTGCTGAACCTTCACAAACTTCATCTTTAGTTTGTCCTGTTTCAGAAAATCCAGATACTTGTTGATAGCCTGTAAGCGTAGGTTAACCGTTTGAGGTTTGAAGTTCTCAACCAAATACCCTTTGTATGCCAAGAGTTTACTACGCTTTACCTCTTGGTATTCACGCAAGAAGTAATTCACCGTCCACACATACGAAGTGACGGAGTTCTCTGCCAAATCCTGTTTGGCAAGCCATGCTTTAAATTTTGTTATCATATTGTCAAGCATCACAAATGAGCGATGCAATAACAATATAAAGAGTGCTGGAATATATTAACCGACTGCGACATAGCCCACATTATGAGCAGATCCCAGACGGATGGTGTGTTTGTACTTTAGAAGACATTATTGATTACGAACAGCCACAAGCATACATTGTTCACTCAACCGACTATTCTGATTCGTATAAGATTCCAGTTCTCACTGCCGGCAAGTCGTTTATCATTGGCTATACAAATGAGCAAGATGGTATATGTGACAATGTCCCTGTCATAATCTTTGATGATTTCACTACAGACAGCAAATATGTCGATTTCCCTTTTAAGGTAAAATCATCAGCAATGAAGATTCTTCATGTAAAAGATGGGATTAACATTAAGTATGTGGCTTACTTTATGAGTGTTACTCGGTTGATTGGTGACACCCATAAAAGGTATTGGATTTCAGAGTACTCAAAAGAGAACATACCTCTGCCTCCCAAAGCAGAACAAGATAGAATAGTTACTCAGATAGAAAGGTTGATGTGTTCACTCGATTCTATTGCCGAAACGTTAGTTTAACGATTCGGCGATAGAGTCAAGCATGTTGAAGGTTTCTTGTATTTTGTCTACAATACGTATTTGCTCATTGTATGGTGGTAATGGTACCTCCAACTTATCCAGCAATCCAGATGAGAAACCTTGTAATCCTATACCTTTTCCTTCAAGATTGTTAGAAAGTTTGAGAAACATTATAAAATACAAGTATAGCAGTGGTACTACGTCACCTTTAGGACGAAGACGATGTAAATGGTTTTGGATGCAGATAGAGTAATCTTTATCCCAAATAGCAGCTCTTCCAATATCACCACCTTCGCAAACGAGCAGATCACCTTTTCTGATGGTACACTTTTCTATTTCAGATTCTTTGAATCGCATTTCCTTTACAACTGACAAGTCGAAAGTATTCCAATAGACGTTTGATGTAGTCAAATAAGGTTGCAATGCCCCTTCCGTAGAAGCAGACTTGTTGAGTGCTTTACCTGTGTTGTGTTGGAATATACTTCCCATTGTTGTACAGACCCAGCTTGAAGGTATATTCGCATAATGTGGGTTATCACAAGATGCTATAGCCTTTGGATTGATGCGTTTAAGCAATTCGGATGCAGACTCGTCGTTGGCATCTTGGGGCACAAGTTTTCCATGGATAGCGAGATCAAGAATCCTTGACTTTGCGCTATTTATCAAAGAAGAAATGTCTTTAGCACTTACATCTATAGAGTCCACAAATGACATCAATTTATTGACCTCTTCTAAAATTCTACCTTGTTCTGCTAAAGGTGGAATTGGAATGAGGAAACTTTTAAGGACATCAAAAGGCGGAATATTCTTGATTGCAGTACCCTTACTTTCTTTTGCAGCTTCAGCCTTTAAGATAAAGTCAAAATACAAAAGGTAAAAGTTTTGAATGTCATTCAAATGCAATCTAATTAGCATAAGAGCCTGATTGATTATTCCTTCACGAATATCATTAGGCATTACATAGGTTTCACCAATTGTGCCAGCACAACTTACAATAATGTCGTTCGGCTCAACCTTAAAACCACTCAGTTCCTTGAATTTTTCCTCATCAATGAAATACGAGCCAAGTGTATGGTCTTTTTGAATTGCATTCTTCTGTTCATATACTTTATATGCAGTTGTAGAATCAGGAATGAACATTGATTTGGTAAGACTGCTCCCAAATGGTCCTTTCTTGTAAAATGCTAAATCATCGAGAGTACACCAGCACCATCCTTCAGGCACCTCAAACGGTACATTCTCATAATGGGACGTATCGGTAGTTGTTTCCTGGTATGGAAATTGTATTTTGAGATGTATATATGATGCTAAAAACCTGAAAAAAGTTGCTTGAAAATTTGGAAATTTTAGAAAAAAAGACTATATTTGCATACTGTATTTAGTCACCTTAAACTGATAAAAAATGGGAATGATCGTTTACTTTGTACTGGGCTATTTTGCCCTGTGTGTAGCCGTAGTATTCTTCAGAAAGGCTATGCCTCTGGTATTGCTTGCTGGCTATCTGTATGCCGCTGTCTTGATCTTTGATTTACATGAATGGTTGTGGGGGTTGGCGGTCATTATGGCCTTGTCCTTTGTACTGGTTCTGATGCGTATTGCCGATGGTGATATGCAGAAGTCTTCTGGTGCAAAGTCATCTCATCGTGGAGGCTCAACTCCTATGCGCTGGCTCTACTATGTTATCCCTCTGTTCTGGCCTTTCCTGATTGTTAAGGCTTTCCTGTCTGGTAAGACACACCAGACGGATATGACACCATACGACTACGAGCAGTTCAAGAAGTGTAATGCGCGATAGATAAACCGCCTAACTACCTGTAGATGGTTCTACTTTGTAGTCAGACGGTAAGATAAGGCATTGAATTGTTAAAGTAGTGCTAATCTCTCAAGTTCCTCTAACGTGTGTATGCGCACGCTACATATATATTGTAATACTATGGTAGGGTCTATAACCTTTCCGGAACGCCGACAAGTGATGTGAAGGTGGGCACCTGAAGATCGTCCACTATTTCCGCTCACCGCAATACAGTCACCTGCCTTCAGTTGTTCTCCTTCTGAGACTGACACCTCAGACAGGTGGCAGTAAGATATTGCGTAGTCCCCGGAAGTCACCGTGATGTACTTTCCAGATCGTTCATCGGAGCCTATCTTGATAACCTTCCCCGGAAACATTGTATAGACGGGCTCATAGTATGCTCGTAGGTCTATGCCTGCGTGCATGGAAATCTTCTTATGATCGAAGGGGTCTCGTCTCGTTCCGTAGGTCGATGTGATACGGATGGAATTAAGGGGAGGGCATACGCTATAGTAGCGTCTGGTCAGTCTCTGGCTCAGGGAATCCAAATACAGGTTTCTCTGGGCTTTTTTCGTAGTGATAGGGTAGTCGTTCGTCTCTTCGGTAATGGTTGTTTCCTCGCTGTTTCCCTCAGTTCGTTCATTAGTTAATGTCTCGGTTGTGTTAGTGGTTGTTAATGTTTCGTACTCGGCGTTCCCATCACAGGAATCTGCCATAATCTCAACTTTGTAACTCTCTTTCTTCCAGGCAAAAGAGTTCCATTGCCCCCATGAAACTGACGGGACAATTAAAAAAAATAAAAAAGTGATTTTTCTCATTCCAAAGTGTTTCTCATGTAGATAAATTGCCTTATCTTTGCAGCGAAGATACGAACAAATTATTACACTTTCGTAATTATGAATCTTAAAAAAATCAAAATGGAGGAATTTCCCTACGAAAAGATGGAAAAAGTAGGGTTGACCCGTCAAATGGTGGAGGATTTACCTCCAGATACGTTGAACAAGTTACAGCTCGGACAGCTCTCTCCGTTGCTTCCGCTTACAGTCACAGGACCGGATGGAACCAAGTACACCAACTTTGCCAAGCTGCACTTTGTGGAGAAGGAGGGAGGAATCCAGTTGCGTATCCATCCGCTGCTTCCCGAACTAGGTGATACCATGATGGTGAAGCGTCTTGATGAGACCGGTCGTGAAAAGGTCATGGAGGTGGCAAGTTCTGATCTCTACTCAGCAGGAGTCGTTGCCAAGCTGAAGCAGGGCAAGGTGGTGGAGGATTACCTCTATCTTCCTGACGGCACGAAGCAGAAGGCATACCTTCAGATGGATGAGGACACCCATGAGATCGTCGGAGTTGCATCCGTAGCCATCGCCAAGAACCTTCAGCGGATCACTTCTGACTTCCGTCTCACACGTAATGAGAGCCAGTGTCTGGAAAAGGGCGAGCTACTCACCATCGTAGAGGAGGATGAGCCGATCACCATAGGTATCGACGTGATGTCGCCCGCAGGTGTCCGTCTCATGGCTGGAGATCAGCATCAGTGGATGGAGGGTCGTAAGCGTGACTGGGACAAGTATGAGCTCGGCTTCAATGGCTGCTGGATGACTGATGATGACGGCAATGTCCAGTATGTCGATGAGGAGGACTTCGACAAGTTCGACATCTGGAACGAGGTTGACCGACAGCGAGAGCGTAAGATGCAGGAAGGTCTTCGCCGATGAAGACACTGACCTTACAGGAATAGGAAGAAAACGGAATACCAAAACCTTATGAAACCATACTATGAAGAAGACGTACTTGTAGAAAAGGTGCAGAGTGGCGAGATGGATATGGTCGGTTATGTGACGCATCACTCTGAGGAATGGGATGATGAATACCGTGAATACTGCAATCAATACGGCTATGATGTCACTGCTGAGTCCAGTGCTCTCAATTTCCTTGATTTGAAAGATCGGGAGTTGCAGGAGGCAATGGATGAAGGCTACCTTTAATAATATCACGTTACTATGTCTTTACGCAAGTATCAGACTCCGCGGTCGATGGATCTTCCGCGTGGGTTGGTGGATGTGCTTACCAGAAACGGTATGCAGGCCGCCATTGTACTGGACAGTCAGACCAATCAGCCTAAGCTGATGGTACAGGGTCATGACTCTCCTGTTCTAACCTATAATCTTACCAGCCAGCAGTTGGATAAGCTGACGCAGTACGGCTCTAACTTCTCCAACAAGCAGGCTTACAATACCTTTACTGACATCGTACAGCATGACTTCGATCTTCCGAAGAACTATGTCCATGCCCGTAATGTCAACACTCGTGTAGCCATGGGTCTTCACGGTTATCGTGAACATGCCCCTGAATATGGCTATGGCATGAGAGGCTTTGCCCCTTGGGAGCGTATCCGCATGGGAATGCCTTTCGGAATGGGCGGACCGCATCGCCGAGGACTCTGGCAGGTATGCAGTCCAGGACTGGCATGGGGAGCTCGTATGCAGGACGGCTTCCATCTTCGCAGGATGAACGGAATGCTTGTCACGCCTAACGGAGCACCTATCGTTCCGGAGCGAAGAGGCGGTCACATGAGACCTGGCGAACTCCAGAGCGGAGCCTATGGTTTCTACTGGAAGGGTAACTATGACAGTCAGGCCATGCAGCAGCCCCATGGTCATCAGCAGAGTCAGCAACAGGATCCACTGAAGGCACTACAGCAGGGCTTCTCGCAGGTCGGACCGGATCAGGCGCAGCCTCAGATACCACCTCGAAGCACCGAGCCAGCCAAGAAACTCAACGAGGTCATCACTTCGCCCGTCTATTTCTCAGCCGAGAAATGGCAGGATGTTCTGGCAAGTCATGGTCTTCACATCGATACGGAGAGCAAGACGCTCACCGTTCAGTCTGAAGCCGTCCGTTATGACATTACGCTGGATGTGAAGCCGGAGGACATGGATAAGCTCTTGTCCAATTCCGTCAAGGATCATCCCGTTGCCGAGCGTGTCGCTATCCTTAACAACTATCTCACCGAAGGCTTCACGATGCCAATCTCTGAAGACTTCCTCAATACGGAGCACCGCTATTCCTCGTATGCCAATGAGTCGGTACGTCAGGAGATCAGCGTGGCAGAGGATGCTACCCGTGTAGATACCAGAGGCATGACTGAGGATCAGATGTTGTCCGTCAGTCAGACGGCTGTCCGTGCCGATGGTATAGTCATCCCTATCATCAGTGAGAAGGAGGGCTTCCATTGGCAGCAGGACATTCAGGGTGGCCGTGATGTCGTTGTCGGTAATGTGATAGCCTTCGAGCGTGAAGGCAAGCAGTACCTCTATGCTCAGGTCAACGGTGTCGCTCTGGAGAAGGAACTCACCAAGAAGGAGTTCCAGGATCTCTACTACAAGAATGATGACCGACGTCTTGAACTCATCGACAAACATCTGGATGGTATTACGCTCGAAAGAGGTGACTATAAAGGCGAGTATGTCAATGTCAACGTGACCCATGGTGCCGATATTGAGGCTGTCAAGCCAGGTAGGGGCTGGTATCGTGAGGGCAGTGACGGACGTGCTGTGACGGTCGGAGAGATCAAGGTCGAGCAGGACCAGACTACGGGCAAGTACCGCATGACTGCCGTTATCGATGGTCAGACAATCACTCATGAGATCTCAGCCAAGGACTATAATAAGTTCGTGCGTATGGATGACTACCATCGTATGCGTCTCTTCTCCAAGATCTTCGATGAAGTCGATCTGAAGAATGATGTCAGCGTCGGTACTCGTGTAGGTGCTGCTGTTGCAGCCACCCTCACCGTCCTTGGAGAACTGGCCGTCGGTGCCAGTCCGATGCGCAGCGAGCCTCGTGGCATGGAGATGGGGCATGGCGTAAGACCCTACTACAAGCCTGGCGTTGACAGTCCAGCCGAGGTTGCTGCCCGATATTTCGAGGCAGAGATGAATACAGAGATGATACATCAGGGACTTCACCGTCCTTGATGTCATCATCGGCTTACAAACCTTAATCAGTTATATAACCTTACCCTTAATTCTTATTCATGGCACAGCTTACCTTCAATGACTACATGGAGAGGATCTCTATGATAGACCTTCTATCTCATGCAGGTTTCAAGCCTGTAAGGGGTAAGGGTAGGCTCTGGCCGTGGTTTGCACAGACCTATACGGACGCAGGAGGTAAGACCGTCACCACGGATAAGTTCATGGTCAGTGGCAGTCAGTCGGGCATGTGCAGCCGTCCTCCTGAGCAGAAGAACTACAATCTTCTGTCGTTTATCAAGACCTTTCCGCACTATTTCCCCGAGTACCAGCCAGGCATGAACCTTGACAAACTCGTCAATGATGTCTGCCGTACGATACTCAACCAGCCAATGGAGGAGAGCCGTGCCGAGGTTATGGAACGTCTCAACCGAGAGCCTTTCAATCTCAGTCATTTCGATACCATTGAATTTAATAGGGAGGACAAGACGAACACCGTCCAGTTCTATCCGTATTTCAGACAGAGAGGCATTGATATGCTGACACAGATTGCTTTCGCCGATCATTTCATGCTTGCAGCCAACAATCAGAGGAAGGACGGCAAGGTTCATTACTCGCTCTGTTTTCCTTACCAGCAGCCTGGCTTTGATAAGATCATCGGCATGGAGCAGAGAGGCAAGCCCCGTAAGGATGGAACTACCTATAAAGGCATGGCACTGGGTACAGACTCTACGAATGGTCTCTGGATTGCTAACCTGACGGGTAAGCCCCTGAAAGAGGCAAAAAAGGTGATGTGGTTTGAGAGTGCCTATGACGCTATGGCCTGCTATCAGATCATGCGTAAGGCGAAGGAACCTGTCAAGGCCGTCTATGTATCTACAGGAGGCAGCGTTTCGAAGACTCAGGTTGCCCACATGCTGGAGCACACACCGGAAGCGGAGCATCATCTTTGCTTTGACAGGGATAAGGCAGGACTTATGTTTTCCTGCAATTTCATGATGCAGAAGGAAGGTCGCAACTATTCCTCTACCATCAGTGACGGTACACTTCATTTTGTCGATCGTACCCATGAGGATCAGAATGACCATGTCGATTTTGACCTGAAGACTTTCTCGATAGAGGATTTCAGGGAGAAGATGGAGCTAAAGGATTACAGGACGGTCTTTCATCCGTGTGCCTCTGGCTACAAGGACTGGAATGACCAGCTGCTCGATAAGCCGTCGGAGAATGAGATTCTCGGCTCCGATGTAGGCGAGAAGGAGAGCGAGGAAGAAACTCAGGGAAAAGGAATCAAGCTATGAGAATCACACCAGCCAAATTCGCTACTATGGAAGACTACTATAATTTCGGGAAGAGACAGTACCCTACGTTGAACTACCGTCCTGATCCGTTGCAGTTTCTGGTCGATGATCTGCCGTGGGTGGTACTTGCTCTGGCAGGAATGCTCTTCGGCGGCTTACAGGTACCTTGGCTCCATGACCTTATCCTGGGACTCTCAGGCTTCCTTGCCCTGCATCTTTTATATAAATACCTGCTCATGCGACAGGCTGTCTATATCATCACCGATGAGATTCTGGCCTGGCATCATGGTATCATAGAGCGCAGTGTGGAGTACATTGAGCTGTACAGAATCATTGACTACAGGGAACGTCACACCTTCATGCAGCAGCTGTTCGGGCTGAAGACCGTCATCATCTACAGTGGTGACAGGACGATGCCGCAGCTGAAGATACCAGGAATAACCACAGACTGCAATCTGGTAGAAACTATCAGGGAACGTGTCGAATACAACCGTACAAGAAAACCAATCTATGAAATCAGCAATCGTTAGGACTCTTCTCGCAGGACTTGTTTCCATGCTCTCAGTTTCAGCTATGGCACAGGCCTCGTGTGAGAATCCTCTTGAATATGCAGCGTTGACCGAGGGTAATATCCTGATCAACGAGGTGCTGGACGATGAGATCAGAGGTCAGACCGAGACGGCGGTACTACAGAATGCCATTGCCCTGGAGTTTAACAAGATCAGGGAATGGGAGAAGAAATACAGTCAGTACACGCAGACCGTCGAGGGTTTTGCCTCGTCGTTGAATGCTGCCAGCCATATCTATGAGGATGCCATGCATATCATGGTGACGCTGGGAAAGCTGGGCAGTGCCATCTCTGACAATCCGCAGGGAGTGGTGGCCACCATGTCCATGAATACCCTCTATGTAGAGACTGCTACTGAACTCGTCTCGTGCTTCACACTGATACGCGATGCCGTTGCGAAGGGCGGTAAGCAGAATATGCTGACGGGTGCAGAACGTAGTCAGATGCTCTGGAATATCAATGATAAGATGGATGCCTTTGCCAAGAAACTCCGTCTTTTGTACCTGAGCATCCGCTACTATAGGATGATCGATGTATGGAATACCTATACTGCCGGAATGATCGAGCGTGCCAATGGAGATATAGCACATTCGGCACATGAACGTTGGATCAGGGCGGCTCAAACCATGGAATGACGATGACCAATACTATCAGAACGCACTTCTCCATCATACTGTTCTTCCTGGCTATACTCTTTCACCTGATACCAGAGAAGGCAAAGGCACAGAATGATCCTGTGCTGGCAGGCATGGTTCTGGCTTTTACCGAGAAGGCCAAGAATGAGTACGACAGTCAGCTGGGAGCCATGGCACTGGAGAGTACGGGTCATATCTGGACGGCTTCTGAGGTCGAAGGCACTACTGACATCCAGAAACTCTACAATGACTATCTGGACTCTTTCCGCGATATTGTAGTCTATGCCGCTCAGATATACGGCTTCTATCAGGAGGTGAGCAGTCTGGTCAAGAACTACGATGCTTTGGGACGTGTCATCGATGCCCATCCGCAAGGCGTTTTTGCCGGAGCACTCTCCTCAAGACGTAATCAGGTGTATCGTGATCTTATCCTCAATGCGGTGGATATAGTCAATGACATCAGGATCGTCTGTCTCTCGGATGTGAAGATGACAGAGCAGCAGAGGGTCGAGATGGTCTTTGCCATCAGGCCCAAGCTGCATAAGATGAACCGGCAGATCATGAGGCTGATCAGAGTAGTCAAATATTCGTCCTTCACGGATATTCTGATTGAGATCGAGCTGATAGAACGCCAGCAGACGGATAAGTCGGCTATCACGAGGGCCTGTCTCGCCCGATGGAAGCGCAATGCAGGAATGCACTAATACTAACCTAACCCTTAATCTGGAATAAGATGGGAAAATGGAAAACACTTGCAAGGGTCGTTACCTATCCATTGGTACATCCAGGTACTACGGCCCGTACTACTCTTAATATTGGCAAGAGTACCGCTGTGATGGCCGGTGCAGGCTATGTGGGATGGGAGATGCTTACCAAGGATAAGTCCCTTGTACGTGTCGTTGGTGACACTGTCATAGGAGAGGACAATGTCGATGCTGTAGTGGAGAAGGCCAAAGGTGTGTCAGAGTTCACAGAACATGCAGGTGAGAAACTTTCTGAGGTTACCGATGCCATCACCCATGCCTCTGGAGCCGTCACACAGTTACAGACGGGTATGAACGGTGTCAGCAATTTCTTCGGAAATATCCTTCATGGCAACGGAGGTACGATGTTCGGTAACTTCTTCAGCAACCTTACCAGCGGCAAGGTCGGCGGTCTCGGACTCTTCGGTCTCATCGCTGGAGCCTTGCTTGCCTTCGGTCGTTTCGGCTGGCTTGGCAAGATCGCAGGAGCACTGATGATGATGTTCACCATCGGAAACAATGCCCAGCGTCAGGTTCAGCAACAGCAGCCGGTGTCTCAGCGAAGTGCCTATGCTCAGGCTTCCGTCTATCCCCATACGCAGGAGGCAGGAAAGCTTTTCGTGAAGGCATGGGATAAGGATGGCCGCGATTACCCTGCTTTGGAGATCAGCACGCATGACTACTACAGGCTGAAGGATCAGGGCCATACCCCCGTCTCTGTCTATGCCATGCTGGCAGGAGACGGCACAGAGGAATCGGAGTCTTTGTCTCAGAAACGATAATCTATACCTATATGAATAACACAAGTGAGTTGTATATGAAATCGAAGAGCGGCTATGCCATGCCTTTCGATGACAGAGGTGAACAGGTCGAGGTTCTGCTTCCTTTCGGAGAGCAGAAGCATCCCGATACCGGTCAGAAGTTCTTCCATCATGGCATTGACCTGAAGGCGCACTATTTCGTGCTTTCTGCCTTGGCTGACGGTGTCGTTACCGGGGTCGGTAATGATGCGCGTCACGGTCTCTTCGTCGTTGCCACCTACGATGACAAGTATGTGGTGACCTATGGTCATCTATCGAGCGTGCATGTTATGTTCGGTCAGAAACTACAGGCTGGCATGGCTGTAGGAGTGAGCGGTAAGGAGCGTCTTCATCTTGGAGTACGCTACAAGGAAGAGGAGATCGACCCGTTGGAGTTCATCACCATGCTCTATGCCAATGTCAGAAGCTGGAATACCAACAGTGAACAGGGTACTCCAGAGTTCGTTTCCTTCGATATGGATGTCCATACGGACTATGACCAGGATAGGGAAGAGATCGAACAGCTGATGATGCAGTACTATCCTGCCTATATGGAGGAGTTGCTTCAGGGCAGTTACCGTGGCACAGAGCATATCATCCAGTCGCTCAGAAACCTCTTCACCGTAGGCTCCATGAAGCAGTATTTCATGGAAGCGTTGCCTTCTATCGCCAATCCTATGGGTGTCACCCGTAGAGCAGTGCCACTGGTCAGCAAGGCCCAGAACCTCCTTATCTCAGACTTCCTTAACTATCTGGCCATCCGTCAGCAAGTCTTCCTGAGTTCGATGGGTGATCCTCAAAAAAAAAACTTGAAGAAGAAGGGTTCGCCACGCAAGGATACATAGACCCTTTGGCCGATCTGGAGATTGATGTCCAGAGTTTCGACATACCGAGGGAGGTATCGGTCTATGCAGATCAGGGTGGCATCAACTGGTGGACGAAGGCCTGGTTCAACAACAGGGCTGACGGAGAGGCTGCCGTTGCTATCAGCCAGCGTCAGGCGCTTGCTTTCTGGCGTGATGAAGTTGAGAAGGACGAATGGCTGGAGGAGCATTTCCCGAAGCAGATGGAAGCCTACCATCATGCCATCGAGCAGACCAAGGAACAGCTGACACAGCAGATGCGTGAGCAGCAGTTACAACTCAACCTATAAATCAATGGAACTGACAAACGAACAGAAACAGCATCTTGCAGAGGTGGAACTGTGCATTGACCGGTATTTCGATGCACAGGTCAAGCCTATGATGGTCGGTACTCAGAGGGAGCTGACCCGTCATCAGATACATGAGAGAGCTGAATACGATATGTCCTTTGCTGGTGTCGTACAGTCGATCAGTCCTTATGGTGCAATGGCCAAGGATGTGTATCTGAAGAATGCAGGGGAGTGGAACGGCAAGACCACGGAGGACTATTTCACGATGTGTCGTGACAATATCCAGAAAAGCGAGGTCATGCAAAGAGACCTGAGTATGCTGGCGGATGTATGGCGTACACGTATGGTACAGGTCATAGGACGTGAAGCCTATGACACCCATTCTCAGAAACTTGGCTCTGACCTTGCCACAGCCTATGTTGCCTATCGCGTGGAAGGCAGGATGATCGGTCATATGGTTGACCAGCGTGTTCCGAAGGACAGCGTCGAGTACGTGCTGAAGAAAGGAATGGACAGTTCCCTGATCGGATTCCTCTCTACTGTCAGTCAGAAGACGGAACTGGATGAGATGCTTGACACGAAGGCAGAGAAAGCCTATAACCCGAGTCTCGCAGAGAACTTGACTGGACGTGCCCTTGGTCTGGGTGTGGACATCATGTCAACGGGCGGTGCCGGCAGCTGGGCGAAGTTGGGCTGGACGGCAGGAGCCGAAGCGGTAGTTCAGGGTGGAGAATGGATCTATGGCAAGTATCTGGAAGACTCGCAGCCCCGTAGTGTCGAGGACATTGTCAGTAAGAATGTCCTTGGAACGAAGGGTAATGTGATGGCAGAGATTCAGCAGGAGTCTCGTACACTCAACCATGACGGTAATAACCTTGCCTTAGCCATGAACGAACAGATGGGCGGTCGCATGTTGCTGATGACCGATGAGATGCGAGAGCGTATCGACATCTTCGGCACTCTTGGCAAAGATCCCTGGGCCATGACTCGGATTGAACCAGATGATGGTCAGAAACCTTATGAGGGCGTCCGTGCTCCGATGCTCCCTGAAGAACAGCAGGTCGAAGAGCATAAACATTACGAAACACAATCCCTTAATTCTCATACCATGGGAGAGACTCAGAAGGAACAGGAGCCTGACCTTAGTCAGGTACAGCCTATCGAGACGGAACAGGCACGTCAACATACACCACCTGCACAGTCCACGGACGGTTGGGGCAGTATGCTGACCACACTCGGTCTCAATGATATGGGAAGTGTCGGCCGTAACCTCGGCTATGTGGTTGCTATGCTGCCTGACCTGATGGTCGGTCTGTTCACTGGCAAGAGTAACGGACTGAAGCTCATGAAGGATAACATGCTTCCTCTGGCTTCCATCCTGATGGGTCTCTTTGTCCGTAATCCTTTGCTGAAGATGACGCTTGTCGGCTTGGGAGGCATGAATCTTCTCAACAAGGCTGGTCATGAGGCTATTGAGCGTAAGAATGTGGCTGATGGGGTGTCAGTACCGAGGGAGGTTGCCGCACCACAGTATCGCAGATATGAGGATCAGCCGCTCAACAGCAGGATGCGTGGCCCAGAGATCAGGGAAGGCGCACTCTTCGCCACGGTGGATGGCGTGCCTTGTACGATACGTCTGCCTGAGAAGGTGCTGGCAGCCTACGAAGCAGGATCCCTTCCACTCAATACGCTTGCCAATGCGGTATTGGCTAAGAGCGATGCGATGAATCAGGTGGCTCGTGAGAACTATGACGCAACACAGGAGGAGGCAGCACAGCGCAACCTCCACGTATAAATAAACTAATACCATGGAACAGCAAAAACAGGAAAGCATGAGCAACAGGTTATTCAAGACCCTGCTCATGGCGATAGAGGCAAACCTTGGACCGGTTCTGGATGACCTCGATGCCACTAAGGTATCTTATGATGCCGAGCATAAGGTGTTCTTACTGCCAATCGAGGATAAGGCTTACTCAGATGACAAAGCCTGGACTCAGGCAGTGCTGGAAGCCGTCTCACAGTCTGTCGGCAATGCTAAGGTCAACAATATTAAGATCAGCAAGGCGGCAGAGCTTCAGCTGAACAGAATCGTGGCTGATGAACAGATGCCTAAGTTCGGTTTCGAGAAGGAGAATCATGACATCGTCTTGCAGAAGACCAAGCCTGAGCTTGTGGAGAAGCTGAAGCCTGAGATAGAGCACAGAATGAATGCGGTAGGCAAAGTCGTTGACTATGCTGTTGCTCTGGCCAATAATCCGGAACAAAAGATACCTTGGAATGATCAGCCCCAGGATGAGCATCTGGCGATCGATGCCGAGGATGAGCGGGACAGGGGTGTGCTGATCGATCTTCTGGAACGTGCGAAGGGTAATGGAGGCTTCTGGACGAACCCCACGGGTGGCGTGCCTGCCCGAGAGGAAAAGGGTGAGGAGCCCTGGCACAGACTCCTCCAGCATGTCTCTGAGGAAGGTCATACCTTTGGTAAGGATCCGCAGGACTGGAAGGCTAAAGTTAAGGATGCTTTAGGAAGAGCCAATGAGAACAAGGGGTATTATCAGACGATGGGAGTTACCGTCTTCGATAATATCAATAAGAATCTTTGTCCGATCCGTACCGTCGATGAGGACATGGGCGCAGACTTCAACGCCAAGGAGAATGTCATCGAACTGCCAGCCAAGGAGGACTATGAAGAAGACTACGAGTATCTGCATGATATGCTAATGGCAGCAGTCCTTGCCACAGGCCATCCTGATCGTAACGGACGTGATGGCGTAATCCATCTGGACGGCAGCTATCCTTCCAGTAAGGAACTCGACCAGGAGCAGTTTCTCGATGAGCTCGTCACGGGTACTATGATGGCAGAGTGGCGTTTGCCGGCCATCTTCGCCCCCGACTCGGTAGAAAGGCTTTCTCTCTGGCAGCAGATGCTCAGAGATGACCCTCAGTTCCTCGTTAACCTCAGGGAAGACTACAATGTCGCTGTACAGGCAGTGAGAGAATATGCATACAAGAGTAGCAAGGGTCAGAAAACTTCACAGAAGACCACAGTATCCATAAAGCAACCTAACCGTATCATGAAACCAAAGACACAGACGGAGCAGAAAGCCAGCGAGCGTCAGGTATCGATGCTCATCAATGCGTTTTCCAATGTCCGTAATGACCAGCGCGTATGGATGAATGAGTCCAAGCGTTCATATCCTTCGTTCTATCCGAAGGGTCCTGGCATCAGTGCCTTCAATGCGGTGATGCTGACCCTACATGCGGATCAGCAGAATCTGAAGTCGAATCTCTATACCACCTACACCGATGCCAAGAAACGTGGAGAGAACGTACAGGAGAAGCAGAAAGGAGTACCTTTCAACTGGTATAACTGGAGCAAGTATGAGAACCGCAACAATCCTGACGAGACGATCACCCGAGAGCAGTATATGAAACTCTCTGCCGAGGAGAAGCAGCAGTACAAAGGTGTGCATAGCCGTGAGATACGTACCCTCTTCAATATAGACCAGACGATGACTCCGATGGTCGATGCCAAGAGCTATGCTGATGCTATGGGCAAGCGTGAGGAGTCTCTATCTACAGAAGTTGAGCGTCTCGTTTCAGCTTTGTCAGATAATCTCGTTCCTGTCTATCCTGGTTCTGGTGTCGCTTCGGCTCAGTATGATGCCCGTGAGGATGTCATCCGTATGCCTGATCGTAACACCTATGCCAATGAGGAGAACTATCTACACGACTTTCTGGTGGAGGTCATGCGTGCTACCGGTCATGGCGAACGTCTGGCCAGAGAGGGTGCCCTGAAGAATGCTGATCCCGATGCCTCTGTCCGCGAGGAGATGATTGTCGAGATCGCAGCTGGTGTCAAGATGCTAGAACTCGGACAGTCAGCCCAGCTCTCACAGAAGGCTATCGGCATGGTTCCAGAGTGGAGCCGTCAGCTGAAGGAGGATCCTCAGGTGCTCGATGCACTGGAGGAGGATGTGAACAAGGCACTTGATGTTGTCCGTAAGGCTGAACGTGGTGAGAAGGTGGAGTACACCGCCGATGCCAACCGTCGTAAGACCGAACAGATGCAGGAGAAGCAGAAGCCTCAGGTCTCATCGAAGGAGAGCCTTATCCTCGCAGACATCATCGCACGTCACGGTATGCAGATACATCGCAGTAACTTCGATACTTCAGAGGAACGAGAGGCGTTTTTGGAAAAGTTCGATATGAAGTACTACTATGACCATATCGTTGATGCCCTCTCCAAAAACCTCTCTGATCCTGAGGTTGCAGATGTAGCATACGCTCAGGCCTATCAGCACGCTGCCAATGTCGAACAGCTGGCCCGTGAGTACCGTCCTTCGGAATGGGTACAGGCTGGTCGTCACGAGATCGAGGAGTCCATGCGTGAGATGATGTCTGGTAATGACAAGTCCTTTGTCATCGTTATGGACAAGGAGCATAGCCGTGCCGATGTCGTACTGCGTGAAGGCGCTTTCTCTGGCGGTAAGGTCGTTCTGCCAGACAGCCGTGAGTTGTTCTTCCATCTGAATCCGGATGAAGCCATGACACAGGCAGAACGTAAGGAGCAGGGAGCCAAGGTGCAGTACTCCGATGATCAGGGTATGGCCAAGAACCGTATCGAACATGCCCTTGTGGCACATCCAGACTTCAAGCCGGACTATGTCCGTTTCTTCAATCAGACGGGTGTTGTTGGCTACCATCCTGATGACCGTTACTTCGAGGGTAAGGAGCTCTATGTCGCGTCTCTTAACAAGTGGAGTCTGGACAATGTTCGTCGTATGGACGTCACCGAGGCTGTTGCCCATGCCCGTGAACCGCAGTTCGAGGCTTCCACCATGTTGAAGGATGACGCTGGCAAGTGGCTGTTCTTTGTCCGTCCTAAGGGAGAGGAGGCTTTTGCTATCCATCCTGAGCGTGAAGACCTGAACCGTTTCTTCAATGCCGCTCATGGCAGTGATCCGGCCAATGTAGCCCGTATCCGTGAGGAGCTATGCAGCAAGTACTATGCGCTGGCACAGAACAAGCCTGAGTTGAAGGTCAATATCTTTGGAGAGCGTGCCTCTGAGGAGGATGCTGCCCGACTCCAGAGTGTCAATGTCTTCAAGACTAAAGACGGCAAGTATATGATGAGTGCCAAGGTGACGGATGCCTCAGTCTCTACCACTGCCAGGGAGATCACCCTTACGCAGTGGCAGCGTATGTGGCTCAGCCCAGACCGCAACCAGTACAAGCGTGATCTTGCCACCAAGATCTTCTCAGACATCCTTCATCCGGAACGTAAGGAGGAGAAGGTTCAGAATGAGGTCAAGGAGGAGAAACCAGCTTTTAAGCCGGTGATGTCGCTCAGTACACAGGCCAAGATGCTGAAGGAGAAGCATCCTGAGGCGCTTATCCTCATGAGATCAGGTGACTTCTATCTGGCTTTCCATGAAGATGCGCGTACTTTAGCGGATAAGCTCGGTCTTACGCTGACCCGGACCAAGGATGTCGAAGGCAAGCGTATCGAGGAGGCTGCTTTCCCACATCATGAGCTGGACACCTATCTCCCTCGTCTGATCCGTCTGGGAGAGCGTGTTGCCATCTGTGAGGCTGAAGACCGGAAGGTCGATGTGAAGGATCAGGTCGAAGAGTCCAACGAGGAGAATGAGTCACGAGGCTTCCACCGTTAAACCGTAAACTATGGGAAAGAACCAACAGTATGCCATGGAACACTCAGAGGAGGCCATGGCTCAGATGCGCAAGTATGGTATTCCTGCGTCAGTCATTCTGGCGCAGGGTATCATCGAGAGCAGCAACGGCCAGAGTGAGCTCTCTCGTCTGGGAAATAACCATTTCGGGGTAAAGGCTACTCCCAAGTGGTTGGCAGAGGGTGGCCAGTATCTGGTCTATACCGATGACAAACCTAACGAGAAGTTCTGTTCCTATGCCTCTGTCACTGAATCATACGAGCATCACTCTCAGTTCCTGAAGGAGAATAGCCGTTACGCCTCGCTCTTCAAACTCTCACCTGATGACTATGCAGGATGGTGTGACGGACTACAGGCGGCAGGGTATGCCTCTGGCAAGAACTATGCTGCTAACCTGAAGAGTATCATCGATGCCAACGGTCTTGACCGCTATGACCAGGAGGTGATGAAGACGGGAGGTGTCGAGCATCAGCGATCTGCTGTTGCCGCTCCTGTCTCTCACTATGCCTTTCCTCTGGAGAGCAAGGAGTTTATGCTTGTCACTTCTCCTTTCGGTATGCGTACCGATCCTATGGATCCTTCCAAGCAGCAGATGCACAAGGGTGTGGACATACGCTGTGATCACCAGCCACTTCTCGCTACTGAGGATAATGGTAAGGTCGTAGCCGTCAATGCCAATGCCAAGACAGGTGGCGGCAAGAGTGTTACCATGGAATATGACCACGGCAAGGATGGTAAGGTACAGGTCACCTACATGCACATGGACAGCATTGATGTCAAGGTGGGTGATGTAGTGAAGGCAGGGGAGAAGGTCGGTATATCTGGTAATACCGGCACTCGTACTACAGGCCCGCATCTTCACATGGGAGTGAAGACCCTTGGAGCCGATGGTACTTTGCGTGAAATTGATCCTGCTTCATACCTTGCTGATATTGCTGTCAAAGGTAATATCAGTCAGCAGGTACTTTATAATGGAGAGAACCTTCTGGCCAAGTATCAGCCAGCGGTGGAACCTGTTAAGCAGGATCAGACCGAGACTGAGCCAGTGGATCAGAACCTCTCGCCAGAAGACTGGATGAAAAAGTTGTTGTCATCGGAAGATGCAGGTATCGGTATGGGTGGTGATGGACTGATGCAGATGATCATCGGTCTCTTCAGTTCGCTTATGGCTCTTGCCTTGCAGATCGACAACCGTGAAAGTTCCCGTGAGGAACAGATGTCGGAGGCAACGGAAGCTGCCCTTGACCGTCGTATTGACCTGACGTCGATGCTGAAGGGCGTGGATCACTGTGAACTTTTACTTAACGATGGCGGCAAGCCTCAGTTGCATGTAGTGGCAGGAGAAACTGAAGCTTCACGAGAACTGAGTCCTGCGGAGATTAGAAACCTTACCAGTGCTTTGCAGAACACGGCACTGAGTGATGAGGAGAAGCGTCAGCGAGTGTCCTCTATTGTCAGTCAGATGGTCATGCAGCAGCGTATGTCGCATAACTTCGACCAGCAGCTGGATGCAGATCGTTCAATGTCTGAAACCATGCAGATACGATGATATGGATCGGAATAGCCATCTACGTGATGGTAATGTTGCTCTGGAGTATCTATGAGATGAGACGCACCGTAGATATGCCAGATGAATTTGAAGAACAAACCCCTCAATTTGAGGAAGATAATACAAACCTTAAAAATCAAAACCATGATCAAAGCAGAAGTGAGTGTTGTGGGCACAGTGATGCAGGCCGTACAACTGAAGCAGAGTCAGCAGGGTAGCCGCTTTTACAGCGTTACTATTGAAACAGAAGTAGCACAGAAGGAGGGCGGTGTCCGCAAAGTGCTCATCGGTGTGACTGCACCTATGGAGTCACCAGTCGGTGTGGAACGTCTTGTCAATGTGGGTCAGCGTGTGACTCTTTCTGGAACCTTGCATTTCCGTAAGGTTCAGGAAAACCTCTATATGAATATGAGTGCGAAGGCGGCTGCGCCGGTCGAAGAGACTATCCCGATGGGTATCTCTGGCACTCTGGAGATGCTCGGTAAGCTCGGAAGCAAGATGCCAGAAGTGCGTCAGGGCAAGAACAACAAGTCTTTCATGAACTTCTCTGCCTTCAGCGGTGAGGGTGAAGGCGAGGCCCGTACCTATATTTGGGTGCGTTTCGTCCGTTTTGCCAGCGAGGTGGAGACTTTTTTTGTGCCTAAGGCACTCTTGTTGATGAAGGGTACGCTCGAACTCCAGTACTTCAAGGACAGTCTTTCTATCAGCTGCCGTGTATCTGAGGTCGCTCCATATCAGAAGACTGATAAGGACGCACCGTTCTAAGTGTCGGTATTCCGGGGAGGCTTAGGCCTTCTCGGAGTGCTTTCTTGTAATTTTCTGTAATTACATAAAAATATAAAAATATGAGTAAACCTTACAATGACAGTTCAGAGGAAAGACGCTCGGCAGAAGATAAGGCCTTGGATCGCTTCGCAGATATGATGGTCGCCAAAATTGAGGGTATCAATGAGGACTGGAAGAAGCCTTGGTTCACTGAAGGCAGTCTTTCCTGGCCTAAGAATCTCGATGGTCGCGACTATAATGGTCTCAATGCGCTAATGTTGATGATGCATTGTGAAAACGAAGGTTTCAAGGTGCCAGTGTTCATGACTTTCGACCGTGTCAAGGGTCTCAACTACAAAGGTGGTCGCAAGACCGGTGGCGTTCAGGCTGTGGATAAGGAGGGCAAGCCTTTGCCTGAGGTCTCTGTCAATAAGGGTGCGAAGAGCTTTCCTGTCTTTCTCACGACCTTCACTGTCGTTGATCCTGAGACTCATGAGAAGATCAAGTACGATGACTATAAGCAACTCTCTGATGATGAGAAGTCAAAGTATAAGGTTTTCCCTAAATTGAACGTGTTCAACGTCTTCAATGTCGATCAGACCAACCTTGCAGAGTCACGTCCACAGCTCTATCAGAAGCTTCAGGAGGCCAATAATGTCAAGCGTCCTGAAGGCATGGGCGGTGAAGGACAGTCCTTTGTCTTTCCTGCTGTAGATGAGATGATCCGAGATAACAAGTGGTTATGCCCGATCAAGCCGAAATACGGCGATGATGCCTACTACTCCATATCCAAGGATGAGATCGTCGTGCCGGAGAAGAAGCAGTTCGTGGATGGAGAGTCTTTCTATGGAACGCTTTTCCATGAGATGACCCATTCGACGGGTGCAGAGTCTCGTCTTAACCGTTTGGCTCCAACAGGCTTCGGCAGTAAGGAATATGCACGTGAAGAGTTGGTTGCTGAGTTGGGAAGCGCCCTTGTTGCTCAGCGTTATGGTATATCCAAGCATGTCAAGGAGGATAGCGCTGCCTATATCAAGAGCTGGCTTGACAGTCTTAAGGAGTCACCTGACTTCATCCGTACAACCTTGCTCGATGTGAAGAAAGCCTCACAGATCATTGTCGATCACGTCGAGAAGATGGAGGTGACTATGCAGCAGACCCAGGAAGAGCATCAGGAGGTAGCACAGGAGAAGCAGGAGGCCGAGCAGAAACCGAAGACCGAAGCCATAGCTGCCAAGGAGTCTGTACGCTACTCCATCTACTGTGCTGCCACTGGCCGCTATGTCGGTAATGTCCGTAATCCTGTTGTCGGTTTTGTTGATAGCAAGGAGGATGCACTCACCTTCAGCAGTAAGGAGATGGCTCGTGCCGCTGCCCGAGAGTGTAAGCTGTATGTCCCTGACTTGCGTTTCACCGTCAAGCCAGTCACTATCGAGCAGAAACAGAAACTTGGTCCTTTGAAGGACTTGGGAACCTATTCTGTTCCTGAATGGGCTTTGCCTTATATGGAGAATGGTGATCGTGATAATCTTACTGATAAGGAGGTGGCTATGGTCGATAGTTTCGTGAAAGAGAATTTCCCTAACGGCTATCTTATGGAGGTCGATTGGGATAAGAGCAATGACTTCAATCTCTTCCCGGCCTTTGGTGAGCGTAGCCAGTATGCCAGTCCGATACGAGGAGAGTCACCTTTCCTTGCCGTCAAGACCTATCAGGTCAATTTCCTTGACCCTGTCGAGAGAGAACAGGTTATGTCGCGCATGGCTGTGCCTCAGAAGCAGCCTACCTCAGATGAGTTGGGTATCATAGAGCGTTCTAATGATGTTATGTGGTCGGTACGACTGGTAGGAGCCTATGACACGAGTGATCTGGCAGAACTTAGACTCAGGGCTCGTACAATGGGTGGTGTGCCGAGTGGCGCTGACCCTCATGTCTTCTATTTCCTGAAGGAGGCGAATGCCGTTAAGTTCAATACCTTCAGGGGCGCGTTCCAGGCTGTTGACGTTGATCTGGACACTGCCAAGGAGATGGTTCATCAGATGGCAGATAAGACTGAAGACCGTCAGGAAAAGGACGAAGCCCGAAAGCAGGAAGATGTTCGTCGTAAAGCGGAGGAACAGAGACGTCGGGAGGAAGAGCGTAAGAAGAAGGAGGAGAAAAGTCCGACTTTGGTTGACGCTGTCATCGCTACAATGGGAATAGGTCTCGTCGCCCGTCTTTCTGAGCTTTCCATCGAACTCCGGGGCGAGAGCCGTACACCGTGGATCAGCGGTAAGGTGGATGGTGAACCCGTCCTTGCCGAGAGGGTTTCCATGCAGGAGTACAATGACTATCGCAGCGGCAAACTTCCTATCGAGAAGATAGGTCTGGAGCATTTCCAGGACTATCTGAATATGGAGCCTGAGCAGGATGTCAGCCAGGGTATGCACCGTTAAACTGGGTGGAAGCAGAGTCTTTCTGTTCCTTCCCTTAAATCCAAATACTATGAAAGCAGAAAAAAGCCTTATCGAGGAACTCTGCGCCTTGAAGACGAGGGGTAAGTTCCTCAGTTTCCTGAAGACTGGACTTCAGGCTAAAGAGTACGATGCCTATGCGCTTACCTTACCAGAAAGTTCGCTTATACAGCATGTCATCGTCTCTGGCAGTGACCTTGTCCTAATAAAGATAGGTCAGGAGCATAGAGGTGCAGAGGTCATAGCCAATGACTATGGTACTTTTTATCGAGGAGAGGAATATGTCTATGGCACAGGTGATGAAGTGTGGAAATCGCCAATCCTCGAAATGTACAGAGCCCGTCTTGCCATCGAGCATATATTGGACTCCTTGGCGTTCTTTTATATCCAACATTGTTTGTGTATCTACATCACACAGGAGAAGATCATCAACGAGGTGGAGCAGTCTAACTTCTGGGAGATGTGTGGTGTTAAAGTTGTTAAGTCTTATAGCCATAAGGCTCGTGCGTTAGTAGGAGAATGTAAGTCTCTGAAGATCCTGGAGTCTGAAATTGAGGGCTGGATCGAGTCTTCCTTGAAGAATCCTGAGTATGAGAAGAAGGCAATAGACTTTTTTGACGTTACACGTTTTGCTATCAATCATCGTTACTTCTGTATCGAGCGTAATGAGAAAATCGAAGCAGAATGGAATGAGATCAAGTCTCGCTATGCACAGAAACAAGGTGCAAATGTAAAGACTAACCTTGTTTTTGAAGAGGTCAAACCTGAGTCAAAGAGTCCCAAAGAACCCAAACATCCTGTTTATAAGCAGCAGGAGATAGAGCTCCCTGCCGATGGTGAACAACTGGATGATGTTCCAAAGGACTTTATGGGAGACATCTCTGAGTCAGACTTTGCAGCCTTGCTCAGAACAATGTCTAAAAAAGAGCCAAAGTCACAGTCAGAGGACATTGCTGAAGAGGCAGTTCTGCAGGAGTCGGTCAACGTAGATTTCGATGTGCAGTCGGAAGCGTTCGTTGAGAGAGAGTTTGAGGAAGTGGAAGAGGAACCAAAGAAGTCAGAGGCAAAAGAGCCATCATCCTTTGGCCGTTACCTCAGACATTTTGGAGAGAAGATCTTAAAGGGAATAATGCCAGATGAAACAGGAATGGTATGAAGCCAAGGTCAAGTATGTAAAGACGCTTGACGATGGTACAGAGAAGAAGGTGACAGAGAACTATCTCGTCTGTGGTGTGACAGTATCAGCGGTAGAGTCTCGTGTCATCAAGGAGCTGAAGTCAGTGATCAGTGGAGAGTTCTCCGTTGAAGCCGTCAAGAGAGCTTCCTTCAAGGAGTTTTTCTGTGTTGACGGGGAGAAGTTCTTCAACTGCAAGGTAGCCTTCGTGTCTATCGCAGAGGATGGCACGGAGAAGCGTCAGAAGAGCACAATGCTCGTACAGGCAGACACCTTCCAGGATGCTCTTGATATGTTGGAAGAGGGCATGAAGGGTACGATGTCTGACTGGGAGATATGCTCGATGTCTGAGACGTCCTATAAGGACGTTTTCAACTGATCTGATACTCTTGTCTATGTTAAGGGCTGTTCGCATTGCGGGCGGCCTTTTTTGTGTTTGTAGAAAAAAAATACCGAGCGTCTCACGACGACCGGTATTCCTGCTATTTCTGCAAGGTTCCCAATTTTGCAGGGGATAGCGCTTCTGTCTTAGATCTGTTTTAGTATTAACCCAGTTTAGTATGTTTCATATGGCTTTTAGAAGTATAGTTCGACACGAGTGAGACGGTTCGTCTCGTTCTCGCTATATTGGTCTGTGCCGCCGATGGCCATTGTCTCGATTTTGTCTGGACTGATGCCATCCTTGATCAGGTTCTCTTGGATGAACTGGGCACGGCGTTCAGATAGGCTGTTGTTGATTGCCTCTGAGCCTGTAGCGCTGTCTGCTGCTCCGATGACACGGACTCGCAAGTCGTAACGCTTGGCGATGTTGGCGAGCTCATGCAGGTTCTCCATCTGGGAGTTGGTGATGAGCGAAGATGTACCGAGACGGAAGAAGAAGAGGATAGGAGTGCCGATGCAGATATTGCCTGAAGCCATCTGTCTGAAGTATTCGCTTCGTCCTGACAGGCTGTCTTTTCTTTCTGCGTTCATGCTTCCTGAGTCCTGGTCATACTTGCCGAAGTCTTCCATGAGACTGTCTGGCAAGAAGCCTTCTGAAGCTCTGAGGTATCTGTCGAAGAACTGGCTCTTACCCATTCTATAGACGAATGCCTTAAACCCAGCATAGTTGTTATGACCGTTCTTGCGGTATCGGCTGTAGTCCTCTTTCGGCTTACCGTTCTTACTGTTCCCTTGATTGCAGCTGCCAGCGCAGGAACAATCAGCGGAGCCTTCATACCTGCCGAAGTATCTGTAGCCGTAGCCGTCAAGAAGCTGATCTCTGTATCGGTCGAGCAGTCCTTCCAGTCGCAGTATGTTGCGGTATTGCTCGATTGCAACGACATCATCCTCGATGACCTGTTCCTTATAGAAGTTCTCGCTTCGAAGCTCCTTGTTCTCGTTAATAAGGTATTTGTTCTGTTCCATGTAAGGGATGGCGTCGTACACCTTACATCTACGTGTCTTCCCGAAACGGACGCTGATACCTGCCGTCAACGACCAGAGCTGATCGCCGAACTTGTCCTTGTCACCGTATCCGTCGAAGGAACGGAATGTGTTGTAGCTTCCGATCTCCATATTAAGAGATACATGGCTTCCCATTCGGTAGCTGCCTATGATACCGTAGTGTAGGGTGAACGGATAATCCATTTTCTTGTTATGGATGATACCGCTTCCGAGATACGGTGTGACTGTCCAGTGTGGTTCGTCTGAGCCTTTCCAGAACATCGTGATAGGATCGAAGAGCATGTCTAGGGTAGCAGCCTGAAAAGTCTGTCTGTCAAGCATACAGTTCTTGAACTGCCCCCATTGGTAGCCTGCTCGTAAGCCGAAGCCTGGGACTATCCATTTGCCGATGCTGGCCTGTACAGTGCCTCTTGTACGGTCGAAGAGGTCGGAGCAACCAATGGGCTTGCCAATGAAGCTTGTCACGCCTCCCTGGACATTGATGAACCATCCGTATTTCCAGAAGCCATCGCTTCGATAGGCATTGAGGTAGGTTGGACGGAGCTCCTCGTTAGGATCCTGCATATTATAATAATGTACAGGTTCCTGGTTCATTTTCTCGTTGATGGTCTCTACAACCGGATCAAACCCCGTTACCGTAAGTGGCCATCCTGATTCCAAACCAATGTCTTGGTCTGACTGTGCAAATGCCGTCAAGCCAACGAACATAGCACAAAGAGTCAGTAGTTTCTTTTTCATGTTAAACTTTTACAGTTTGTGTGATTCGCGGTGCAAATATCGGCATAAATCCGCAGATAGCCGATAATGTCATACGACTAAATTCAGGTCATTCACATACTTTAATACATTGCATTTGCTGACATGCATTTTTCTCTTAAATCCTTTAACACAGGTAGTTTCAATTTTTAATAAAAACTAACGTCCCAAAACTGAGGGATGATTTCTTCGGTCAAGTCAGTCAAAAGTGCTACCTTTGCGGTGAATTTATATGGAATTAAGACCATGAAGGAAAAAATCAATGAATTTTTACCTTGGCAGGCGATGGGAATTGCCTGTGAAGGAAGTGATCTTATCTGGGTCACTATGACGGGAAACATCTTAAAGAAACTACAGGGTTGCGATTTCTCAGTAAAGGACTTTGGTGATGAAGAGCAGGTGCCGATAGACACCTATGAACGTATCGTTAAGGTCTTCGAGGATGAGCTTGTGAAGGATGAGATGTGTGAGTATTACTTACGCCTGAGCCGACGTTTTACGGTCTTCCAGACGATCGTAGGACTACTGGTAAGCCAGATGTCAGGAGCCGAACCCAAGCAGAAGAGCGTCCTCTCGAAGCTCTCTGTCGCTATTGTGGTTTGCAGTCTCAGACAACCTCCTTACACGATGCCAGTCTGGAAGCAGATGGCAGGTGAGTACGTAAGGGCAG
>CAMAHD010000014.1 GCA_945834405.1 uncultured Prevotella sp.
GCTGTTCGCTGGTAGTGGTTTTTCCACACCATTTAGCGCCCTCAACTAAGACGGCACCCATGCCTTTTAGTTTGTTTTCCAGCAGTTTATCTGCAATACGAGGTCTGTAGTTCATATATAATTAGTCAATTTAAGGATTATCTTTTAGTCAACTTATGGGAGTTCTTTTAGTCAACATATAGAACTTTTATTAGTCAACTTGTGGAAATTCCGTTGTAAAAGTAAAAAAATCAAATGGTATATGCAAATTAATTAGCATTTATTTGCATATATCCACAACTTATAGATTAGTTGCAGACTTACGGAACATGAATAAGATGCTTTCAAAGTATCGTAAACATTCATTCCTCATCATTATGCTTGTGGCAGCCATCATTACGCCGCCCGACTTAATGACCCTCATCTTGGTCACTATTCCATTATACCTCCTCTATGAGATAAGCATAAGGGTTACGCGATGGGTGGAGAAATGATGGTGTATGAAAGATAAGACAAAACGAAAAATATGGGATTTTTCGTATCTTTGCATAAGATAAGCTGCATCTCGGCATAACACTCAAGCTTGGTGATTCTGCACTCGATTTGCATTATCTTTGTACCATATACGTGTGTAGCTACGGTGAAAGACAAGCGACTGATAGGCAGGGGCTGTTTTTCGAGACCATCTGTCTTACACATCAAGGGTATGCACAACAGCATCGTACATAGCGAAGTGAGAATGGAAGACTTATTTGTATGAGCTATGATTCCTCAAGCGAATGACCACTGTATGTGGGATAGATCACTTCCGAAGTCTATCAAAAAGGTGACATGGAAGCCGCTGTCGGCTTTATCGGCGAGCGTCATGGAGCCGCCTTGTATGGTCATGATTTGACGAGAAAGAGCCAACCCTATTCCTGTTCCGGAAGATTTGGTGGTGTAGAAAGGGATGAAGATGTCACGTCGGATTTCAGCGGGGATAGGCATTCCGTCGTTGCTGACATGCAGCGCATTGTCCTGCCAGAAGAACCCGATGGTTTTGGCTCCTGCTTCCAGCGCATTCTTGATGATGTTGACACATACCTGACGCAAAAGCGTACTGTCTGTAGTAATCACGACATCGGCTGGAATATCGCTCTTCCAGTCTATCTGAGGATACATGGGAATAAGACGTGCCACAAAGTCGTTCAGATTCAAGGAGGCTTGAACAGGCTCCTGAAGCTGTGTCAGTTTTCGGTAGCTGTCAATAAAAGTAGTCAGATTGTTGCTTGCTTCGTTGATGGCATGAATACCCTTCTCCAGTGAGGTTCCTTGAACCTTTGGGTGTTCCAGATACGCTTGGCTGATGCTTTGTATGGGAGTAGCCACGTTCATGATTTCATGTGTAAGAACCCGTGTGAGCTTCTGCCATGACTCCACTTCATTTTGTGCTACCAATCTGTTGATGTCTTGTCCCAGATCATTCAATGCTTCCTGCAATGCCTTTTCGCCAAAGAACAGTCCTTTGACAGGCAGACGGAACATGAAGTCACGGTTTCTGATAGCCTCGCGCATCAGGTGAGCTCGGAGTTGCAAAGTTTTCTGATGGCGATAGAAGGCTATCGCGATGACGATTATACATATTGTCAGGATAACAGCAACGATCATTTTCCCAGTTTTTTATATAATCGTTGTCGTGATATCTCAAGCAGTTCGGCAGCCTTGCTGATATTGCCGTGACATTTGTCCACAACCTTACGCACATGTTCTTCTTCCATCTTCTCTAAGGGAATCACCTCGGTATTGGCATCAATGGCATCCTTCAGGACGCGAATCAGCTCGTGGTTGTCCCAGGGTTTGGTGACGAAATCTGCGGCACCGCTCTTCAGACCTTTCACTGCCAGCTTTACGTCGGCATACGCCGTCATCAGAACGATGGGTATGTTGGGGTGTCGGCGATGTATGGCTTGCACCCATAGCAAACCCTCCTGTCCGTTGTTGACACCGAGCGAGAAGTTCATGTCCAGCAGAATAACATCTACCTGTTCCTGTCCCAAAATGGTCAGGATGCGATTCGGGTCGGAAAGTGTAATGATGCGATTGAATACGCCGTCCAAGCATATTTCCAGTGTGGTGAAAATGGATGTGTTGTCATCCACGACGAGTATGGTTCCGTAATTAGCCATGGTATCTGTTGATTGTGATTCCGCAAAGGTAGTTATTTTCATTCACAAATCTGCGCAATCTGTCGAAAAAAAACAAGACCTGTACCGATTGATGGTCATTGTCTGGTTGGGTGATGGTGAAGAGAAGGATGCGACTGTATTAAAATCATACACTTTTCTGTATTGTTTTAATACAATCGTCTGCAGAAGGCATCAAAAACGTTGCAGTTTTTCAGGATGCCTATTAACTTTGCACCATAAAAACAGCGTATCATGAAGAAATATCCGTACCTATTATGTCTCTTGCTGGGTCTTACCTGCCATGCGCATGAGTCATGGACCATAGATCAGTGTATGCAGTATGCCGTGACGAACAGTCGCGACGTGCGGCTGAAGAGCATTACTCTGGATGACTATAAAATAGAAAAGGTGAGGGCGGTGGGGGCCTTTCTCCCTTCCGTAGGAGGCAGTGTCGGAGGGCAATACAACTTTGGCCGTGCCATTGACCCAGAGACCAATACCTATACCGATGTCAGCACCTTCAATAATTCCTATGGATTGTCTGCCAGTCTGCCGGTCTTTGATGGTTTTCAGCGTTATCACGAACTGCGAGCGGCAAAGTTCAATGTGCTGATGGGCAAGAGCCAGCTGGAAGCTCAGAAAGATGCGACGGCACAGCAGGTGTTGGAGAGCTGTGTGCTTCTGCTGTATTATAAAGGATGTATAGACTTTGCCGTCCAGAAGCGGGCAGAAAGTGACATGTTGCTTCGACAGACCAGGATGATGGTGGAAGTGGGACAGAAAGGAGAGGCTGACCTGGCACAGATGCAAGCAACCTATGCCTCTGACGACTATGAGGTGACTCGTCAGCAAGGGTTGTACGACAAGACCCTGCTTGCCTTGAAACAGCTGATGAACTATCCTGTTGGCGATACGTTGGAGATTGATGCAAGCAGTGAGGTGTCTCAGGATGCCATCGTGATGGATGGTTCACAGCTCTATGAGCAAGCCAGACTCATCAATCCGGACATCAGGCAGGCAGAATACAGTCTGCTGTCAGCCCGCTATGCATATCGTTCGAGCAAAGGGGCATTGTTTCCTTCGCTCTCCTTAGGTGCCGGCATATCGACAAACTATTACAAACAGCTTCATGTGACCAACATGAGCAGTTTCCGCGAGCAGTTCCGCAACAATGCCGGTGAATATGTGTATGCCACCCTTTCGATACCTCTGTTCAACCGTCTGAACACGCTGAGTAACATACGCCGTCAGCGTAATAATGTCAGGAGGGCAGAAGAAGAGCTGGCATTTCGCAACACGGAATTGCAAAGGCTGATAGCCGAAACCATCACCGACCAGAAGAACAGTTGGAAAGAAACAGAAAAGATGAGGCTCAAGGTGGAGTCGGACAGCATAGCCATGCACCTGACAGTCAGGAAGTATGAAGAAGGACTGGCATCGTCCATTGATGTGCAGACCCAGTCGGTCATACTTCTGCAGAGCAAGGCACAGCTGTTGAACTGTCAGCTAACTTATCTCTATCGTACAAGAATGCTTAACTATTATCAAGGAATACCATTATGGACAGAGAAATAGAAAAGAAACGAGGGATTCAGAAGAAACATCTGCCTTATGTCATTGGGGCTGTTGTCTTTATCCTTCTGGTGTTGTGGATAGTCTTCGGCAATCATCAGAGCGCCATGAATGTGGCGGCAGAAGACGTGACGATCCGTGAGGTGAAGAAAGGAGAGTTCAAGGATTACGTCCGCCTGAACGGTACGGTTATCCCTATTCAGGTGGTGCATATCTCTCCTGAAGAGGGCGGTATCGTCATCGAGAAGGTGGCAGAAGAAGGTCAGAAAGTCAGCAAGGGCGATGTCATCGTCCGTCTCAGCAACAGCAGCCTCGACCTGCAGATACTCAATGCCGAAGCCGAACTGGCAGAAAAGCAGAACCTCTTGCGCAATACGCAGGTGGCGATGCAGCAGGACAGGTTGAACAACGAGACAGAGAAAGCATCGCTCGAAATGGATGTGGAGCGAAAACGCAGAGCTTTCGAACAGAACGAGCGTCTATTCAAGGAAAAGCTCATTTCCAGAGAGCAGTATCTTCAGGCACAGGAAGACTATGCACTGTCCAAGAAGAAACAGAAGCTGATATGCGAGCGGCTGGAGAAGGATGCCCAGTACCGCAGCATCCAGATGGAGCAGATGGAAGATAACCTGACCAATATGCAACGCAATGTAGTACTGGTACGCGAGCGCAAAGGAAAGCTGGAAGTCCTCTCTGCCATCGACGGCGAATTGGGCTTGCTGGATGTGGAGCTGGGGCAGCATATCTCGGCAGGTCAGACCATAGGACAAGTCAATGACTTGAGCGACTTCAAGATAGAAGCGCAGATAGACGAACACTATATTGACCGCATCAAGGTAGGGCTGTCTGCCACTTTCGAACGAGATGGCAAGACGTATCACCTGATTGTCCGCAAGGTCTATCCCGAAGTGAGACAGGGAAAGTTCCGTACCGACTTGGTGTTTACCGATGTCCGACCCACGAATATTCGTTCCGGACAGACCTATTACCTGCATCTTGAATTAGGCAAGCCAAGCCAAGCCACACTGCTGCCGCGAGGCACTTTCTTCCAGACGACGGGAGGCAACTGGATATTCGTGCTCGACAAGAGTGGCAGCAAAGCCTATAGGCGCAACATCCGCATCGGAAGACAGAACCCTCAGTACTACGAGGTGGAAGAAGGCTTGGAACCTGGCGAGAAGGTCATCACCAGCGGATATGAGGCATTTAAGGACAATGAAGTGTTAAATCTGAAATGACAAAAACAAGAAATATGATCAAGATTGAAAACCTTACAAAAGTGTTCCGCACAGAGAATGTGGAAACAACGGCATTGAACGGAGTGAGCCTTGAAGTGAAAGATGGTGAGTTTGTGGCCGTCATGGGACCTTCGGGCTGCGGAAAGTCAACCCTTATGAACATCCTCGGATTGCTGGACAATCCGGATGGTGGTCACTACTTTCTGGATGGCGAGGAAGTGGGAAGACTGAAGGAAAGAGACCGTACCAAGTACCGTAAGGGACGTATCGGTTTTGTGTTCCAGAGTTTCAACCTCATAGACGAGCTGACGGTGGAGGAGAATATCGACCTGCAGCTCAAGTATCTCAAGGTGCCCAAGTCTGAGCGCAAGGAGCGTGTGCTGGAGATACTGCGCAGGGTGAACCTTTCCCAGCGTGCCAAACATTATCCCCAACAGCTGTCAGGAGGTCAGCAGCAGCGTGTAGCCATTGCCCGTGCAGTAGTGGGAAAACCCAAGCTGATTCTTGCCGATGAGCCTACTGGCAATCTCGACTCCAAGAACGGCATGGAGGTGATGGAACTGCTCTCACAGCTCAATGCCGAGGGAACAACCATCGTCATGGTCACCCACAGTCAGCATGATGCGGCATACGCCCATCGTATCATCAATCTCTATGACGGAGAAGTGGTAGAAAATACAATCTTATAACAGCTTATGAAAAGTTTATTACATATATTCCGACACAATCGCTTGGCATTCTCGCTCAATCTGCTGGGAATGATACTCGCTTTTACAGGATGCTATGTCCTGCTCACGCAGATAGTGTATGTAGACTATTATAACCGTGGCATCAAAGGCTGTGAGAATATTCGTCGCTTATATTCTCAAGGCGTGTTTTCTGATGACCTTTGGGCATATACTTTTTCGCGGCCTTTCTTGGATGAACTGAAGAAATGTCCCCAGATAGAAAGCGTAGGGTATTCCCGCTTGCATCAAATGCAGGCAGAGCTGGTAAAAGAAGGGGACGTGATTGTTGCCCCTTTGTTTTCTGCCAATGAAGACCTGCTCCTGACCGTCAATGCCGAAAAGGTAGACGGCGACTTGAGATGCAGATACGAGGGAGACGCTCCCGGAGCCGTCATTCCGGCATCTTTGTCAGAGAAATATTTCGGAACGCTCATGTCGGTCGGGAAGCAACTGAAAATCAAAGATTTCAGGTCGTCCCTGACGGTTACGGGGGTTTACAAGGATTTTCCTGACAATTCGTCGATAGACAATGCCGTATATTTCAATATGGGTGATGAGAATATCCATTCTGTTGAAAACTGGAACTACTCCGCTTATATCCGTACACGTGCAGATGTCGATGAGCAATCATTGTTGAAAAACATCCATACCGTCTTTGAAGAAATGGAAAAGGCAAGACTGAGTGAACCGTCTGAAGACGACCTGCAGGACCTCAAGGAGTCGGTGAGTCGTATCAAGATAAGCGCCATGCCTATTACAGAAACCTTTCTGAACGGCCATGACAGTACGGTAGACAAAGGAAACAAGTTCACCCTGTTCATTGAAAAATGTGCTGTATGGCTGCTCTTGATTGTCGTGCTCTCCAATTATGCCAACTTTATCATGTCGCTGGCACCTCTGCGTGTACGTGGCATCAATACGAGAAAAGTGATGGGAGAAACCAATCTGCGCCTACGTATGCAGCTTGTCGGTGAGGGCATCATCATCAGTCTTGTCGCTTTTGTCTTGGCTATGGCAGCCGTGTACTGCATCGGATTGTGGGAGCATATCGGCGAATACGTGCTGGGTTCAATCCGCCTGACAGACCATGTAGGTCTGGTGCTGCTGATGGCTGTGATCAGCATACTCATCGGCATTGCTGCTTCTGTGTTCAGTGCCCGCTATATCACGTCCTTCCAGCCGGCATCCGTTCTCAAGGGTCATTACGGATTGTCTCTGCATTTCAAACCTGTACGCCAGATGCTGGTAGGCTTACAGCTCATGCTTTCTTTCGTCCTGATTGTTTTCATTGTCGTGATGTACAGTCAGAATTTCTATATCCGAAACTCCGATTATGGCTATCAGAAGGATGCTCTGCTGTTCGGTTCGCCGAATGATATCCCTTATGAAAGGCATGAGGCTTTGCGCAACGAGCTGGAGAAGATACATGGAGTAGAGAGTGTCGCCTATTCAGACTTTCAGTTTGGCCTGTATGACAATACGATGCAATGGGTAAGAGGAAACAGCAGTGACAGCATGATGATGTTTCATGTCATTCCTGTTGACTGGAAGATATTGCCCACCCTGGGTATTGACATCATTGAGGGCAGAGACTTCCTGCCTTCGGATGGAGATGTCTTTATTGTCAATGAGGCGATGAAGAAACAATATCCTCACATTGAGGTAGACAAACCGTTGCGTGATGGCGACCTGCCTGTCGTTGGCATCTGCAAGAATTTCCGTGCCTTCTCTACGCGCAAGGACAATTATTCCACTGCCATTGCATTCATTATCTTTGGCAAGCAATATGAAGACTGGGGAGCTCCGGATAACAGCATTTACATCCGCATTGCCGCAAATACAGATAAAGTGGCAGTCAGAAAGTCTGTCAACCAGGTGTTGTCTGCTTTTTACGTCGAAGGTCCTGTTCCGGAAATGAAATTCCTGGACGAGCGAATGGAAGAGGCTTATCGCGACGAGTTGCGCTTTCAGACCCAGATGGAGACAAGCTGTATGCTTATTTTCGCCATCACGCTGATAGGCGTTTTCTGTCTCACCATGTTCGAGACTGAGTATCGCCGCAAAGAGATAGCCATCCGCAAGGTGATGGGCAGCACCGTCGGACAGGTTCTTTCATTGTTTGTCAGGAGATACAGCCGACCGCTCGTCATCTCGTTTGTCTTGGCGGCTCCTGTAAGCTATTATATCAGTGAGCAGTGGCTGAAGAACTTTGCTGAGCACACTCCCATTCACTGGTGGATCTTCCCGTTGTCATTCCTCCTCATCTCTGCTATTGTGCTCGCCACGGTTGTTGTACAGAGCTGGCGAGTGGCAACCATGAATCCTATTGAGAGTATCAAGACAGAGTAGGGACAAAGAAAAGTAGAATTTTTGGTGGTTATTCAGATAAAAAGCGTATATTTGCACTCTGAATCCTGTCAGCATCGGTTTGCATGGATTTGATGTTCAATTATTAAGGAGACTATGGAAAGAATTGTTGTATGCCGCTATGTGTGGGTATTGCTGCTGATGCTCATCAGTGTTGGCGGTCAGGCAGAACCAAAAGACAGCCTGCGCGTGACCATCTTTGGAGACAGTTATTCAACCTTTGAAGGGTATAATTATCCTGCCACTAATGAGACATGGTACTATGCCAAGGGCAGGAAAGACAATGACGTGAAAAAGGTGGAACAAACCTGGTGGTATCAGGTGGCTCGCAAAAAGGGATGGAAGGTGGAGCGTGTCAATGCATATTCCGGAAGTACGGTTTGCCGTACAGGGTACAAAGGCGAAGATTATACGGAACGCTCGTTCATCAACCGAATGAGCAATCTGGGAGAACCCGACATCATCCTTATCTGTGCAGCTACCAATGACAGTTGGGCCAATGCACCCGTCGGTGAGTATAAATATGGCGAATGGACAGACAAGGAGCTTTATTCCTTCCGTCCTGCCATGGCAAAACTCTGTTGGGGACTTCGCACTCATTATCCCAAGGCACGTCTGCTCTTTATCCTGAACTCAGGACTGAAGCCTGTTATCAACGAGAGTGTGAGAACCATCTGTCACCATTACGATGTGCCCTTGCTTCTGCTCCACGATATCGACAAGCAGGCAGGACATCCCTCGGTCAAGGGAATGGCCTCCATTGCAGAGCAGGTGGCTGAGGCTCTTTCCATCCCTAACAACTGATAATCACTTTCCCTGCACGAAAAGAGCGTGCCCCAACTGACTGACCCTCGCCGTTTTTCATCGACTCATGTTTCTTTCTTTCCTCTGTATCATCATCACATTTTTTGGGGTCAATTATTTTCTTGAGGGTATGCACTCATACGCATAAGTTAAAAAACATAAATAACAATACTCTTATAGTCAAATTTTGTAGTAAATAGTTATAAATTGTCTATCTTTGCATCGATTTCGATTTTGTGTGACTGGTGCAAATCTGCTTTTTGATTACACCAGTACCTCTTACCGTGCTGCACTCCCCGTAAAAGAAGGAGAAACTCTGAACTTTACCTTCTCGAACTATGGTCCCTTGTATTTCACTCCATCCCTGACACATCCGGTATTGGGTAGCTACGATAATCCGTTCGAGTTGAAGACGGGTGCCAACAGCGTGCCTGCCGAGGCTGGTGAATACTGGTATAGCGTTGTACCTGAAACCACAGGCTTCTTCACCATCCAGAGTGAGAATGCTCTTCCTCAAGGAAATGTTGAACTGTTCATGGGCAAGACAGCCTATGCTTCTGCCACCTCCGCTACTGGCAGCTATAACCTTCGTTACGAGATTGCCTACGTTTCCGGTTACACTTATTATGTAAAGGTGAATAAGGCAGAAGCTACTGCTGAACCCGATGTGTTTGAATTCGCATTGGAGGGATATAAGCCCGGAGAGAAAGCCGATAATCCTCTGATTGTTGAGACTGTTCCTTCTGAATATACCATCCCTGTACAGTCTACTTACTATCTGAAGGTGAGCGTTCCTGAGGGTACTGAAGGATTCCTTGTTGCAGAAGTGGCAGGAGGGGCGAAGAGTGAGGAAACTTATCTGAACGTTTATCCCGGTTCTGAGTCTTGGTATGGAGTAAGAGGTACCAGCATTGTCAAGTATGCTGTTCAGTCTCCTAACGACTATATGATTGAATGCAGGAATCGTGAAGAAGGTCCTCTGACTTTGAATGTTTACTATGCAGCCATTGAACCAGGCGATGTGATTACCAGTCCGTTGAAGGCTGTACTCGGTGAAAACACCATTTCAGGAAAGGGTACCAAGTATTATACCTACAAGGCTACCAAGGATGCCAAGGTGTTGCTGACCGCTCCAGAAAACATCACTGTCAGCTTTACCACTTCTGTCGATGAATATCCATTGCTGGACAACTACAAGAACGGAACGGTGAATACCCTTTATGCTACCGCCAACACCACCTATTATATCAAGTTGGAGGGTGTTGCTGATGCAGATGTATTTACTATTGCTGAGGCTGATTATGTAGCTGGTGACACCAAGGCATTGGCTATCGCAGTTGAAAACGGTGTCTATACTTTTGGCAATGAAGTGCCTGTAAACCTTTGGGTGAAGTACACCGTGTCTAAGTCAGGCAAACTGACCATCTCGTCGGATGTTCCCTGCGATTATCAGAGCGTGACTATGACTTACTGGAGAGAAACATCATCCAGAGGAAACACGATGATATCTTACGATGATAACTATAATATGTATTTCGCTGAAACCTTCGATGTCAATGAGGGCGAAAACATTTATGTGAATATCGTTTCCAAGAATGGCTCCAGCTATGTTGGCAACGTGATTACCTTTGAGGAATCAGAGCTGGCTCCCGGTGAATCTCCTCTTACTGCTATCGACGGTACCTCAGAGGCTGTCAATGTGCCTGCTACGGGTTATGATAAATCCTATTGGGTGATGGTTACAGCTGCTGCTGAAGGTAAGATTGTCATCAAAGCAAATAATCCTGTCAGTGGCTATGTTTACATTGGTCTTGACAAAGCTCTCGAAGGCGATGGATATCTGTATTTCGGTACACAGTATAATGAGGCAGATGGCTATGTAGCTGAAGTGCCTGTTGTACAAACAGGTTCATACTACTTCAAATTCTCTTACACCTATAGTGATGCAGTCGTAACGTTTGAGGGAGATGCAGTAGCTACTGCCATCAGTGAGGTTGAGGCAAACACCATCGGTGCTGCTGAGGCTATTTATGATGTCCGTGGTATCAAGCACACTGCTGCTGACATGAAGAAGGGTCTTTACATCATCAAGAAGAATGGTAAGACCCAGAAGGTGGTTGTGAAGTAACTCTCATCTATTCAAGTCAACCTGCAAAAAAGCAGATAACGGCTGTAAATTCCGTTATCATGACAGATAAAAAGCGTCTGTTATATCCCCAGTGGATATGGCAGACGCTTTTTCTTGCAAAAATTCCATCTGTTTCAATGTTTTTTCGTATTTTTGCACTCTATAAGTGAACAAACTCAACATGACCTTACCCTTCGGTCCTGTGACCGTAGGTTGCGGAGTAGATGATAGAAGATGATTCTTCATGCTCCGATGAAGTTGAGCAAGTCAGAAACAGAAATAAACCAATAAAACGATAGAAGAATGGGAAAAGTAATCCTGACCGGTGACCGTCCTACCGGCAAGCTACACCTTGGACACTATGTTGGTTCGTTGCGTCGCCGCGTCCAGCTGCAGGAGCAGGGTGATTTTGACAAAATGTTTGTTTTCATGGCCGATGTACAGGCTCTCACAGATAATGCCGACAATCCTGAGAAAATCAGGCAGAACCTGATAGAAGTGGCTCTCGACTATCTGGCAGCTGGTCTCGACCCTGAAAAGTGTACATTGTTCGTGCAAAGCCAGATACCAGAGTTGGCAGAGTTGACTACTTATCTGATGAACCTCATTACCGTTTCGCGCGTACAGCGAAATCCCACGGTGAAGACGGAAATCAAGATGCGTAATTTTGAAGCAAACATTCCTCTTGGCTTTTTCTGCTATCCTGTCAGTCAGGCTGCTGATATTACCTTGTTCAAGGCAACGACAGTGCCCGCCGGTGAGGACCAGGAGCCCATGTTGGAGGTTACACGCGAGCTGGTTCGCCGTTTCAATCAGGTTTATGCTCCTGTTCTTGTAGAACCCGAAATCATGTTGCCAGAAAACCTCACTGCGCGTAGACTTCCCGGTACGGATGGTAAGGAGAAGATGAGCAAGAGTCTGGGCAATTGTATTTATCTGAGCGATTCTGCCAATGAGGTATGGAAGAAGGTGAAGAAGATGTCCAATGGAGCCCCACGTATGAGTATGGATGAACCCGGAAACCTGGAGGGGAATGCCGTATTTACCTATCTGGAGGCTTTCAGTACAGAAGAGGATTTTGCCAATTACTGGCCGGAATTCAAGAATCTGGAAGATCTGAAAGCACAGTACGTACGTGGAGGTATCGGTGATGGTACCTGCAAGAAGTTCCTCAATACCATCCTGAATAATATGCTTGAACCCATGAGACAAAGACGTCATGAGTATGAGCAGGATATTCCTGAAATCTATAATATCCTGCGCAAGGGTACAGAGAAGGCGCGCGAGACTGCTGCCCAAACCATGGCAGAGGTTCGTCATGCCATGCGGATAGACTACTTTGACGATTTGGAGCTGATAAAGAGTCAGGCAGAAAAGTTCAAGAAGTAGACACCAAGTTTTTTATCATCTCTAAGATATTGGACAAAGGAGAAAGTTGATAGTTATGATAAAGTCAGGCATTACATGGGCAGTGTGGACGCTTTTGCTGTTGTCCCTCTGTGTTTCTTGTGAGAAGATAGCTCTTGATGACGATACAGAGAAAGCTTCTGTTGAAGGCAAGACAAAGTTGCGGGTAACAGTGTCAGAACTGTCACAAACACCTTTTGACAATGCGTCTTCTCTCCAGATTCCGGATAGCCGAGCTTCCGTGCCTATTACTGATATATGCGGACGCTTGAGCATCGCCGTTTTCAAGGATGGTATCAAGGAAGATGTAGTGGCACAAAAGAAGGGAGACGAAAACTATGGTACTGCCACCTTCTCTCTTTCTGAGGGTGTGCATACCTTGGTTATTATAGGTCATAACGGAGAGGGAACGGCAACGCTCTCCTCTCCGCAAAAAGTGACTTTTGCCTCTAATCAGGTAAGTGATACTTTCTATGCCTGTGAGGAAGTGACGGTAGGTGCTGATGAACAGCAGTTGTCTTTTGATTTGAAAAGAGCTGTCAGCATGTTTCGTTTAGAAGTTACAGATACTGTTCCTTCAACTGTCAAACAGCTGAGATTCTATTATACAGGTGGATCCAGTACTTTCGACCCCTCCTCAGGTTTCGGTTGTGTGAACAGTCGCCAAACGGTGAATTTAACCGTTAAACCAGAGATGAAAGTCTTTGAGGTTTATACATTCCCCCATTCCCTAACGGATGTGTTGAAGATTACAGTTACTGCCATCAACAGTTCCAATGAAGAACTCTTTGAAAGGGTATTTGAAGAGGTGCCGGTAACGCTGAATTGTATCACTACTTATCGAGGAAAATTCTTTCAGGGCTTTGAAGGAGCTGTCGTGCGTTATGAACAGACGTATGCTATCACTGCAAACCCTGAATGGAATGATTCAACGATTGTTGATTTCTGAGACACTGTCTATTGTTTCAGTTCATGAAAGAAACAGTATCTATTGAAACCAGGAAAAGACAAGCTGATTTTCAGTTTTTTTGTGGACGTACGACTATACATTCTTTGGACGTACGTTCAAAGGGTCTATGGACGTACGGCGTTAGGGGGTCAGGACGTACGTCCTAAGAGTGCTTGGACGTACGTCCATAGAACCTTTGAATGAGCGTGAACGGGAATGAACGAAACAGCGCAAAAAGACTATGGTTTCTGAACGGTTTTTGAACGAGAATGAACGAATCTCCCTTACCGCCCAAAAACAGCCAATATCCAGGAAGTTATTGCAGCCGTACAGGACGAAATTAATCAAACGGCAATTCCAATTCGATGGGTGGAAGAAGGGTGAAGCTATGTCGGTGATAAGGTGTTGCTCCATACTCTCGGATGGCTTCCCGGTGCTTCTTGGTTGGATAGCCCTTATTGCCTGTCCAATCGTATTGAGGGTACTCTGTAGCTAATTTCTTCATGTAGTCGTCCCTGTATGTTTTGGCAAGAATGCTGGCAGCAGCGATGGACAGATATTTGCCGTCTCCCTTGACAATCGTTTGATAAGGCAGGTCGTGGTAGGGCTTGAAACGGTTGCCGTCGATAATGATCGCCTGTGGACGAACAGCCAGTTGGTCAAGTGCCCTGTGCATGGAGAGAATGCTGGCATTCAGGATGTTGAAGTGGTCGATTTCCTCTGGTGTCGCGGTACCTACTGCCCATGCGATGGCATCGTGCTGTATCTGTTCTCTAAGGGCATAGCGACGTTTCTCCGACAACTGTTTGGAGTCGTTCAGCTCCTCGTGGTGATAATCGGGAGGCAAGATGACCGCAGCTGCAAAGACAGCTCCAGCCAGACACCCTCTGCCTGCTTCGTCGCAACCGGCTTCTATCAATCCTTCATGATAATGATTCTTGAGCATCGTCATATAACAGATGATTTCTACAGTTTCTATGGCTTTAGGTTATTTTTGTCATCACTAAAACATCTTTGCCACTCGTTCGATACCAGCAGTCAGTATGTCTATCTCTTCAAGGGTATTGTACAGGGCAAAGGAAGCTCTAACCGTTCCGGGAATTCCTAAATGCTCCATGAGAGGCTGTGCACAGTGATGACCAGTTCTGACGGCAATGCCAAGGCGGTCGAGCAGGGTACCCAAATCCAAAGGATGGATGTCCTTGACGAGGAATGACACAACGGCATCCTTCTGTGATGAGGTGCCGAACAAACGTATGCCTTCAATGGAAGAGAGCCTTTCCATGCAGTATTGTGTCAGTTGACGTTCATGTGAGGAGATATTGTCCATGCCTATAGCCTCCATGTAATCGATGGCACGGGCAAGGCCGTGCGTAGCTACATAGTCGGGTGTTCCTGCTTCAAATTTGAAAGGAAGCTTTTCAAATACCGTTTTCTCGAAGGTAACGCTCTCTATCATCTCGCCACCACCTTGGTAGGGAGGCAGTCTGTCCAGCCAATCCTCCTTGCCATAAAGCACTCCGATACCCGTAGGACCGTACATCTTATGACCGCTGAATACAAAGAAGTCGCAGTCAAGAGCCTGGACATCCACCTTGAAGTGAGGTGTGCTCTGCGCTCCATCTACAGCTACGGGTACTTCATGTTCATGAGCAATCCTGACCATTTCCTTGACGGGATTGATGGTGCCCAGTACATTGCTTACTTGGGCAATGCTTACCAGCTTGGTTTTTTCGGTAAACAGTCTTTCATATTCCTCCATCACCACTTCGCCCTTCTCGTTTATGGGAATGACTCGGATGCAGATGCCCCTTTTGGCAGCCTGCAACTGCCAGGGTACGATGTTGGAGTGGTGCTCCATGACCGATATGATAATCTCGTCACCCTCTTTCATGAAAGCTTCGCAGAAGGAGGATGCAATCAGGTTCAGGCCTTCGGTAGTACCTCTGGTGAAGATGATTTCAGATGTGCTATGGGCATTGATGAATCTTCTCACCCGTTCTCTTGCCGCTTCGTGCAGGTCGGTTGCCTGTTGGGAAAGGTAGTGGACACCTCGATGCACATTGGCATTGACGTTCAGGTATTCATCACGCATGGCATCCAGCACGCAGAGGGGCTTCTGAGTGGTTGCGGCATTGTCTAAATAAACCAAAGGCTTATTGTAGACGCTTCTGGAAAGGATGGGAAAATCCTCCCTGATTCTTTGTATATCGTATGTCATCTTGTTTAGTTTCTTATTTGCATAGTTTGCAGCCTTCACATTTGCTCAACTCTCCGCGGAATCTCTTTTCTACCAAGTGGTGAAGTCGGTCTCGTAAAGGTTCCAGGTGGATGGTGTCAATCACCTCGTTGATGAATGCCAGTTGCAGCAGTAGCCGTGCTTCTTTTTTCGAGATACCACGCTGTTGCATGTAGAAGAGGGCAGCGTCGTTCAGCTGTCCGACGGTAGAGCCGTGGGCACACTTTACGTCGTCCGCATATATCTCCAGCATCGGTTGGGTATACATGCGTGCCTCCTTAGTGGCACAGATATTGTTGTTTCTTTCTACGGAAGTTGTCTTTTGAGCATCTTTTCTCACCAGAACCTTACCGGCGAAGGCTCCAGTAGCCTTATCGTCCAACACATATTTATATAGTTCGGTGCTGTCGCAATGAGGAGCTAGGTGGTCAATCAGGGTGTTGTTGTCTACGTGTTGTTCCTTGTCAGCAATGACACAGCCGTTGAGTATGCACGAAGCACCTTCTCCGCACAGAGTCAGGTCTGTGCGGTTTCGTGTGATGCCATTATGCAGGGTGATGATGGTATGATTGAGTCTGCTGTCAGCATCCTGTTGGATGTATAGATTGCTCACACGGGTGTTCTTGGCGTGTGTTTCTTCGAGGCAATACAATTCGAGTGAGGCGTTTCTCCCCACGAATGCTTCAATCACTTGTGTAGCCAAGAAACGTCTGTCGTCTGCGGCATGGTCGCAGAAAAGGAGCTTGATTTCTGCACCTTCCTCTACGACTATCAGTACTCTTCTGTTCACCATCAGGTCGACATCGGCACGCAGGATATTGATGACCTGTATGGCACGGTCGACAACTACATTTTTGGGAACATATACCAGTAGTCCGTCTTGTGCGAGCATTGTATTGAGAGCTGTTACGGCATCCTCTTCGGTTTTGGCGAGTTGTGCGTAGTATTTGCTGATTAACTCCGGATGCTTCTCTGCTTCCTTTTTCAGTGAGCCGACAATCAGACCTTCTGGCAGGTTCCCTTTAGGTGCATTCTTGCTGTAGAAGGCATCGTTGATGATGAAATAGAGAGAAGTGCTGAGGTTGGGCACGTCGCACCGAAAGGCATTGTATGGATTGACGGGTATGTCCAGTCGGTTCAGATTCAGCCCGTAATCAGGTTCAAAAAGGGCTTGCATATCCGTGTACTTGTATCGCTCCACCTTTTTGGATGGAAACCCTTGCCGCTTGAAATCGTCGTATGCTTGGTCACGTACGCTGTTCATGACAGGCGTACTGTTGTCGCATATCATCTGTCGGCAGTTCTCGTATAGTTCGGTATATTGATTCTTCATATTGGGTCTTCTCTGTTCAGGGTATTTACATCCATGTACGCATCATCTATGCTACAAGCCTATTCGCCTATTTCAGCCTTGATCCAGTCATATCCCCGCTCCTGGATCTCCTTTGCCAGCTCTGGTCCTGCTGTCTTCACGATGCGTCCTTTGTAGAGTACGTGAACGATGTCGGGCTTGATCATATCCAGCAGGCGGTCATAGTGGGTGATGACGATGCTGCTTGTTTCAGGAGTGCGCAACTTGTTGACACCCTCGGCAACGATACGCATGGCATCGACGTCCAATCCGGAATCCGTTTCATCCAAGATGGATAGTTTGGGTTCCAGCATGGCCATCTGGAATATCTCATTGCGTTTCTTTTCTCCACCGCTGAAACCCTCATTGACTGAACGATTGGCGAGTTTGCTGTCAAGCTCGACTATGGCTCGTTTTTCTCTCATCAGTTTTAGAAATTCGCCTGCATTCATCGGCTCTTTGCCTTCATACTTGCGCTTTTCGTTGATGGCGGCACGCATGAAGTTGGTCATGGAGACTCCGGGTATCTCTACAGGGTACTGGAAGGAGAGAAAGAGTCCCTCATGAGCACGGTCTTCGGGTTTCATGGAAAGCAGGTCTTTGCCGTTGAAGAAAGCAGAACCTTCGGTTACCTCATAGAGAGGATTGCCCACCAGCACTGCACTCAGTGTTGACTTTCCCGAACCGTTAGGCCCCATGATGGCATGTGTCTCACCGTCTTGGATGGTCAGGTTGATACCCTTCAATATTTCTTTGTCGCCAATCTTGGCGTGGAGGTTCTTAACTTCTAACATAATATTTCTTTTTCGTTGGTCTTCACTTACTACTTTTATCCTATGTTTACGGTGGTAATATATTGAGCCCACCTATATCTGTAGAGCATGTCCTATCCTACGGTTCCTTCGAGTGTAACGCTCAGCAGTTTCTGTGCTTCTACTGCAAATTCCATAGGTAATTTGTTGAGCACCTCTTTAGCATAGCCATTGACAATCAGTCCTACTGCCTGTTCTGTGGGAATGCCTCGCTGGTTGCAGTAGAAAAGCTGTTCCTCGCTGATTTTGCTGGTTGTAGCTTCATGTTCCACTACGGCAGTATCGTTGTGGATGTCCATGTAGGGGAAGGTATGAGCACCGCAGTGACTGCCCAGCAGCAGGGAGTCGCACGAGGAGTAGTTGCGGGCATTGTCAGCCTTGGATGTTGCTCGTACCAAGCCTCGGTAAGAGTTTTCGCTATATCCCGCAGAGATTCCTTTAGAAATGATGGTGCTCTTGGTATTTCGTCCCATGTGAATCATCTTGGTGCCAGTATCTGCCATCTGGTGATGGTTGGTGACAGCCACACTGTAGAACTCTGCCTGAGAGTTGTCGCCACGCAGGATGCAGGATGGATATTTCCAGGTGATGGCACTGCCCGTCTCTACCTGAGTCCAGGACAGCTTGCTGCCCTCTCCCCTCAGGTCGCCACGTTTGGTAACGAGGTTGAATACGCCCCCTTTGCCGTTCTCGTCGCCGGGATACCAGTTCTGTACGGTTGAATATTTGACTTCTGCCCGATTCATCACTACAATCTCCACGATGGCGGCATGCAGTTGGTTTTCATCTCGCATAGGAGCTGTACATCCTTCGAGATACGACACGTAGCTGTCATCGTCAGCTACAATGAGAGTCCGCTCAAACTGTCCTGTATTGCGGGCGTTGATACGGAAATAGGAGCTTAATTCCATCGGACATCTCACACCTTTGGGAATATATACAAAAGAGCCATCGCTGAAGACGGCACTGTTCAGGGCAGCGTAGAAGTTGTCTTGATAGGGTACGACGCTTCCTAAGTATTGTTTTACCAAGTTGGGATGATGCTGTATGGCATCGCCGATGGAACAGAAGATGATTCCTTTTTCCGCCAGTTTTTCCTTGAAAGTTGTCTTGACGGAGACCGAATCCATGATGGCGTCTACGGCCACACCGCTCAAGGCGAGCCTTTCTTCCAGTGGAATGCCCAGCTTGTCAAATGTTTTCATCAGTTCCGGGTCAATCTCCTTTTTGTCTTCACCGTCTTTTTTTGCCATCGGGTCGGCATAATAACTGATGGCCTGGTAGTCGATGGCTGGCAGGTTGACGTGTCCCCAGGTGGGTTGTTTCTGCTGCTGCCAATAGCGGAAGGCCTTGAGGCGGAACTCGAGCATCCATTCGGGCTCTCTTTTCTTTTGTGAGATGAGCCGTACGATGTCTTCATTCAGTCCTTTTTCGATGACCTCCGTATGTACGTCAGTAGTGAAGCCGAATTCATATTTCTGCTCTGCCACTTGTCGTACAAATGCGTTTTGTTCGTTCAGTTTCTTGTCGTCCATGTCTATAACTGTTGCCCCTCATTGGGTTCACTTGTTTGTGCTTGCAAAATTACAACTTTTTTTTCATATAGACGTTGAGAATGGAAACAAAAAGTGCGGGAAACCAACTTGGTTCCCCGCACCGGCGTTTATGTCATGAATTTAGAAATCCATGTGGTCGAGAGAGTCGTTGAAATCACGTGGCTCGTGGTTTTCATGACGCTCTTCTATGTCACCGTTATTAGGACGAGGGCGACGCTCACCACGCTCGGGACGAGGGCGACGTTCACCTCTTTCGGGGCGTTCACCGCGCTCAGGACGAGGACGGCGCTCGCCTCTTTCGGGACGTTCTCCACGCTCGCGGCGTGCTGGACGCTCTACGTAATCGGCTGGTTTCTCAATGAGAACACGATGAGAGAGTTTGTATTTGCCGGTCTTGGGGTCAATCTCCAGCAGTTTTACCTGAATCTTGTCACCCTCTTTGATGCCTGCATCCTCTACTGTTTCCAGGCGCTTCCAGTCAATCTCGGAGATATGGAGCAATCCGTCCTTTCCGGGTAGAATCTCAACGAAGCAGCCGTAAGGCATGATAGAACGTACGATGCCTTCGTAAACCTCACCTACTTCGGGAATGGCAACGATAGCCTTGATTTTGCCAAGTGCAGCGTCGATGCTCTCCTTGTTGGGTGCGCTTACTTGCACTTTGCCTACGCCGTCAATCTCGTCAATGGTGATGGTTGCACCGGTGTCCTCCTGCATCTGCTGAATGATTTTACCGCCGGGACCGATGACAGCACCGATGAACTCTTTGGGGATTTCAATCTGTACGATACGGGGAACCTGAGGCTTCATTTCGGCGCGAGGCTCCGCAATGGTTTCGGTGAGTTTAGACAGAATATGCTCTCGGCCAGCCTTTGCCTGCATCAGAGCCTTTTCGAGAATCTCGAAGCTCAGTCCGTCGCACTTGATATCCATCTGAGTGGCTGTCAGACCATCCTTGGTACCGGTAGTCTTGAAGTCCATGTCTCCCAGGTGGTCTTCATCGCCGAGGATGTCGCTCAATACGGCATACTTGTCTTCTCCGGGGTTCTTGATCAGACCCATAGCGATACCGCTGACGGGTTTTTTCATGGGCACACCTGCATCCATCAGAGCCAGTGTTCCTGCACATACGGTAGCCATAGATGAAGAACCGTTAGACTCCAGTATCTGAGAAACCAGACGTACGGTATAGGGGAAATCTTCGGGAATCTGTCCCTTCAGTCCGCGCCAGGCGAGGTGTCCGTGACCAATCTCGCGGCGGCCAACGCCACGTTGTGCCTTAGCTTCACCAGTACAGAAGGGTGGGAAGTTATAGTGCAGCAGGAATCGCATGTAGCTCTTGTCAAGCACATCGTCAACCATCTTTTCGTCCAGTTTGGTACCGAGAGTACAGGTAGAGAGACTCTGTGTCTCACCGCGGGTAAAGATGGAGCTTCCGTGAGGCATAGGCAGGGGAGACACTTCGCACCAGATGGGGCGAATCTCGTCACACTTTCTGCCATCCAGACGAATACCCTCGTCGAGGATGCAGCGGCGCATGGCATCACGCATCACGTCATGGTAGTAGCGTTCCATCATGGCAGCCTTCTCTTCCAGTTCGTCCTCGCTCAGGTCGGCATGTGCAGCGTTGTATTTCTCCTTGAAGTCTTCGAGGATTTTCTCGAAGGCCTCTTGGCGTGCCTGCTTCTCAAGCGCCTGCTTGGTCACATCGTAGGCAGGCTGATAGAGCTCTTTGTTCATCTGCTCACGGAGTTCCTCATCGTTCACTTCGTGGTCGTATTCACGCTTCACGTCTTTGCCCAGTTCCTTACTCAGTTCTGTCTGCAGCTCGCACATCGGCTTGATAGCCTCCATGGCGGCCTTGAGAGCACCGATCATATCCTGTTCGGTCACCTCTTTCATCTCGCCTTCAACCATCATGATGTTTTCAGCAGAAGCGCCAACCATGATGTCCATGTCGGCATCTTTCATCTGTTCGAAGGTTGGATTGATGACATATTCGCCATTGATACGTGCCACGCGCACTTCGCTGATAGGGCATTCGAAGGGGATATCTGAGCAAGCCAAGGCGGCAGAGGCAGCAAAGCCTGCCAGTGCATCGGGTTGGTCAACGCCATCGGCAGAAAGAAGCATCACATTGACAAATACTTCAGCATGGAAGTTGGAGGGGAATAGTGGTCGGAGCACTCGGTCAACCAGTCGTGAGGTCAGGATTTCGTTGTCGCTGGCTTTGCCTTCGCGCTTGGTAAATCCTCCAGGGAAACGACCTGCTGCGGCATACTGCTCTCTGTAGTCTACCTGCAGCGGCATGAAATCTGTTCCGGGAACTGCATCTTTTGCGGCACAAACAGTAGCCAGCAGTACGGTGTTGCCCATGCGGAGAACGACACTTCCGTCGGTCTGCTTTGCCACTTTCCCGGTTTCAATGGTGATGGTTCTGCCATCAGCCAATTGAAGGGTTTTAGTAATTACGTTCATCTTAATTTAAAAAACATCTATAAATAAATATTGCACAAAGGTACGTAAAAGCATTGTAATGAACGAAGATAATTAAGATTATTTTCTTTTTTTATGAACTTTTGGGTTCTTTCGTCTCGTTGGTTGCTGAAAATGACCGATTTGCTGTTCCCAAAAGCTGCCATATCCCCAAAAAGGTTGTCATAAAAAAGCCTCGCCTGCCCAGTAAAAGGTACTCCCGTATCGATTACTACGCCGACGAGGCAAAACATATTGGTTAGGAATGAAAATGTACTATGTAAATTACTACGAGTGCAAAGTTACACTTTTTTTTTAATGCCTATTAAGTTTTGCTTGAAAAAAAACATCAAAATGGCAGTTTTTATCTTTTTTTAAATGATTATTCAACCCAATAGCTGATTTTTTCCCTTTTTTTTCCGTTTGTTGTCAGTACTATCCGATAGATGTCTCCCTTCCACATCTTTTTCAGATGGTCGTCCATTTTGGGTGTCACCTCTTCTATATGTGCTGTCAGCTGTCTTGCAGGATAATGCAGGCAATGCGTGTTCAGCTTGATAGCTCCGGGATGCTGCAGTTGTGGCTTCTCCGTAGTGACAATCATCAGTTGGGTGGGACCGGCAATAGAGTCGAGGGTATAGTTTTCTGTAATGGTCACTCTGGCTTTCTTCTTTCCTTCGATGCTCACGGTGCGCAGCCATTCCTTCACCCTTGCCTGTGGCGGGTATGCGCTGGCAATATCCATGGAAAGGCTTCCCTTGCTGTATTTGACATTTTTTGCAGCATACTGTTTGCCTTCTTTTTCGTCGTTGCCGTTGATGCGTGGCAGGTTGTGGTATTGTGACTGCATGGTCCAGATGCCATATCTGCCTCCGCTGAATGTCTGTGAGGTGTATTCGCCTGTTCCGGGGTCGATGAGCAGCGGTTTTCCGTCGGCATAGATTATAAAACTTCCTACGTCATTGTGGTTGTGGCTTTCGTCATTATGCCCACCCTTCATAGCCACAAACAGCTCTCCTCTGCGTGCCGTCATCACCTGTAATCGGGGCAGCCACACGTCGCTTGGTTGCGGTTCGAGCACTTTTTCTTTCATCAGTTCCTCCGCTTCTTTCAACAGGAAGAGTTCTCTTCCCAAGGCTGGCCAGTTGCCACTAACGTCGAACAGGGCAGCAGCATTGTTTTCAAAGTCCTGGAAGTGTGCCAGATAGGCGGCATATCCCTTCAAAACAGAGTTGTCGAAGTATTGTGCCATGGGATATAGGATATTCAGTTTGTGCGGAATGCAGTTGGAGTGTGCGTCCGCAAAGTTCACGCAGTAGCCGTTGGCAATATACATCTTATATGCGTATGCTGCCATAGCGTTCAGTTTGGCTTGGCTTCTGAAGTCGTAGCTGTTATCCGTGGCACTGTTCAGCTGCCGCATACATTCGTAGAGTGATGCAGCGGCTCTGTCCCAGTAGTCTGCCCCTTCATCACACCCACCGTCGTCAGGATAGGCACTGACAAAAGCGTCCATTGCCATCATCACTTGTTTGACACCTTCAAGTTGCTGTCGTCTGTCGTGCTCAAACAAGAGGATGCACGACAGCCAGTTGCTGCATATCCATGGATTCCAGTTCATTCCTGCCTTTTTCCACCAGTAGTTGTGGTGCAAGGCGGGTTGCAGTATACGTCGGTTGATGTCAGCATCTACCCTTTGGTAAATCATGGGGGTGATGGCATCCAGCTGTTTCTTGAACAGATAGGCAGTCCATGCCACAAGGCTTGCTGTTTCCGCATTGAATAAGTCTACGTTCTGATCCTCCGTGCGAGGTACAGGAGTTCCGTAGTGTGCGGGCAGTCCCCACCATTCTTCCTCCAGCGTGCTCCACAATCCGTTGGCGATGTCATGGATGAATCTGCCTTTTCCTTCTGCCAGTTCGGCTATGGCGAGTGCCGCCAGTTGTCTTCTTTTTTCGAAGCAGAAGCTCTCGTATCGTGTGCGGTTTCCCTTGGTTTTGAATTCAGAAAAGAGGGTGACAGACAGCGATGGCCATGTTTTTCCTGCATACTTCTCGCCATAATGGATGTAGCTGTTGCGCAGGTTTGCGGGTAAGGTCTGTTGCCAGTAGCTGTCGTCTGCTGTCGGAAACGGCTTCCATGAGCAGGGTTGACACAGTTTTTCACTCAGCAAGGCTGTGTCGGCAGGTAGATTCAGCAATGCCTTTTGTGCCTGTAAGTATAAGGCTGTTGAAAGGAGGAGTAGAAGTACACAAAACTTTTTCATGCTGGGGGATTGTCTTGGGTTAGTATTCTTTCGATGTTAAAACGAGGACGGTCTTTCACCTCTATATATATTTTCCCGATATATTCGCCCACGATGCCCAGTCCTATCAGTATACATCCTGAGCAGAACCACATGGAGAGCATCAGTGAAGCCCATCCCTGAACAGAGTTACCGCTTATCCAGGCATGGATGACGTAGACGAGTATGCCCAGGGCGATAAACAGGAAGATGATACCCAGAAGAAGGACAAAATAGACTGGTTTCACCGAGAAACTGGTGATGCCGTCCATTGCGAAAGCCAGCATCTTGCGGAAAGGATATTTGCTTTCTCCTGCAAAGCGTTCTTTCCGGTCGTAATAAACGCACGCTGTCTCGTAACCTAAGAGAGGCACCAGTCCACGTATGAACAGATTGCGCTCGCGATACTCCATCAGTGCTTCAACGGCTCTTTTTGACATCAACCGATAGTCGGCATGGTTGTATACCGACTTCACGCCCATGGTCTTCATCAGCGAATAGAATGCGAGTGCCGTGGAGCGTTTGAACCAGGTGTCTGTCTCCCTGCTTTTTCTTACTCCGTAGACGATATCCTTGCCTTTGCCGTATTCCGTCACCATATCTCTGATAACGTTGACGTCGTCCTGCAGATCGGCATCAATGGTGACGCAGATGTCTGCCTGGTCTTTCGCCACACTCAGACCCGCCATCAGCGCATTCTGGTGGCCTACATTGTTGGCGAGATTCACGCCGCACACGTATTTGTTTCGTTGATTCAGCTGGACGATGAGAGGCCATGTCTGGTCTCTGCTGCCATCGTTGACATATAGTATAAAACTGTTTGCTGCGATGAGACCCTCTTGTGTCAGTGCGTCCAGCATGGCAGTCAGTCGGAGGGTTGTTTCCTCCAGTACTGCCTCCTCTTTATAGCAGGGCACAACGATTGCCAATCTGTTCTTTTCCATGTTGCAATTTAAAGTTTACAAAGGTAATGATAATTTTCATATTTCACAAACATTTCGTTGAATACTTTTTCCGCCTAACATCTTGTGGCGATGTCTTCTTCCTGTTCGTGTCTGTCTGCAAGACTGTCTTCTTCCAGTTTCTGGTAGACCGAAGGAGTCATACCCATTTCCTTCTTAAAGGCACGTATAAAGCTGGCAGCATTCTTGTAGCCAACACCCTCATAAATAGCTTGGATGGTGATGTGTCCGTAATGTTCCTTGTCGGAAAGCCGTTTGCACGCCTCTCGAATGCGGTATTCGTTCAGCAGGCTTTTGAAGTTTTTGTGGTAGGTATTGTTGATGGTTACGGAAACATACGTTCGGTTGCTGTCGACGATATGTGCCAACCTGTCTAAGCTGAAGTCGGGGTCGGAGATAATCTCCGTATCATTCATGGTAGATGTGATGTGCCGTTTCAGTTCCTCGTATTGTTCGTCAGACAGAGGTATGCTAGTGTCCGATGTTGTTATTTCCGGTGTCTGATTCCTGTCGTTGATGTAGGTTCGCTCCAGTTCTTTATGTTTGAGAAACAGTACCTTTTGGGCATTTCTCAGGTTCTTGTTCTTGAGCAAGAGCAGTATCAGCAACGTCACAGACAGCAAGAACAGCAGTGAGATGACGGTAATGGCAAGAGTCTGCTTGTCGATGATGGTGTTCAGCAGGTTGATATGCTGATTGCTTTTACGTGTCTCATATTGCGCGATGCTGTTTCGAGCCTTGTAAAAGTTTCGAGCATTGAACACCGAGTCCGACATGCTCAGGTAGAGATTGTGGTATTTTCTGGCAGAATCCCCATCCGTCGAGTGATAGGCATTAGCGAGAATGTCCAGTGCGTTTACCTGTAGTTCCTTGCTTTTCAGTCGTTGGGCGATGGAAAGCCCTTCGTAGCCATATTTCAACGCACCTTGATAATCTCCCTTTTTCAGCATGATGTTTCCTATCTCGCAGGTTTGGTAAAGGGCATAGATACTATCCATACCATGTTCTTCAGCAAAGAGTCGCGCCTGAAGGTGAATGTCGATGGATTCTTCCATTTTTCCTTCTGCCTGCAAGATTCTTGCCTTATTGTAGATGAGGAAATAGCGCCATTCGGTTGTGTCATTAGGGTAGGGTTGTTCCTGTTGCAGTTGATAGTATTTCTTGGCCAGTCCAGCGTATCCCATACGGCAGTACGCCGTTACGATGTTCGACAGATAGATGCTGGTCATGGCTTTGTTATGTGCATTCCGAGCCACTTCATAACCTTTGAACAGGTAGATGATGTCAGCCTCGTAGTCGCCTATCGCCTCGTAGATGTTGGCGATGCAGCCTGTACATATTAAATAGGTGTTGGTGTCTTTCTCTTTTTCGGCAGCTTCCATGCCCTCTGTATAGCGCAGCATGGCAAGTGCATACTGCTCCTGAGCATAATATTCCGAGGCTTCCTGACAGATAGCTGCAGCCGTTCGTTCGGGCTCCTCTTCAGCTTTGGCAGGGGTGTAAAAGGCGAGGAGCAATAAATATATACAGTAATGAATATGTAATTGTAAGTGTTTCATTTGCTGCAAAAGTACATAAAAAAATGCAGATTTACTGCTGAAATAACATAAATAACGGCTTTTTCACTTACATTTTACCAAATTTAAAACATCCGAAGAGGGAAAAGCCTCTGCCCTTCCTGCTTTTTTATACCTTTGCGCATCACGAATTGCGAGAAAGATAATCATTTTCACCATGAAGATAAGAAAGAATAATTGTTTGAAACCCCTTGCCGTGATGGCTCTTGCCCTGTCAGCTATGTCTGTCAAGGCTTCTCCTGCCCGTCCCTTCCCCCTGCGATATGTGCAGCCTGACGGACAGGTGGTCACCGTATATCTGCGTGGCGATGAACGTGTGCATTTTTACGAGAACATACAGGGTAAAATGTTGATAAAGGATAACTTAGGTCGTCTCTGCTATGCCACTCTGAATGAGCGTGGCGATGTGGTTGCATCCTCCCAGATCGCTGTCGACAAGACCAAGGACGTAGAGATGACGGGTGCCACGGATGAGATGCAGTTGCAGCTTCGCAGTGCTCTCTCCCGTGCTTCCCGCACCCGTAACCAGCAGTTGTCGTCAGCCCTTCCCGGTGAGGTCAAGAAAACCTTTCCCACTACGGGAAAGATGAGAGGACTGATTATTTTAGCCGAATTCACCGATAAAAAATTCTCTCGTGATGATGCGCATGAGATTTTTTCAAAGTTGGCAAATGAAGTAGGGTATACAGGTCCCTATGCCTCTGGTAGCATACGCGACTATTTTCTTTCTCAGTCGCAGGGACTCTTCGAACCAGAGTTCGATGTAGTTGGTCCTGTTGCTCTGCCCCAGTCGATGAGCTATTATGGTTTGGACGAACGCATCGTTGACCTGATGGTGGATGCCTGTACGGTAGCTGACAAGGAACATGGCGTAGACTTCAGCCTCTACGACCATGACGACGATGGTACCGTAGACTTCCTTTATGTCATCTATGCGGGTTACAGCGAGGCGCAAGGAGCTGCAGAAGATGCCATCTGGCCCCAGTCGAAAGACCTGACCTATTCTACCTGGAAGACCTTCGACGGGATGTATCTTGGCCAAAGCAGCTGCTCCAGCGAGTTGCAGGGCAACTATGGTGCAGACATCGATGGAATCGGTACTTTCTGCCACGAATTCAGTCATATCTTAGGTTTGCCAGACATCTATGACCCTATGTATTCAGGCTGTAACGGCATGATGCACTGGGATATTATGGATGTAGGCATTTATAATGATGCTTCGCGTACACCCAGTGGGTTTACTGCTATGGACCGGTATTCATTAGGCTGGCTCCAACCCACCGTGCTTCACCAAGCTGTCACGGATTTTGAATTAGATGCACTCTCATCCTCCAATCAGGCAGTTTTCATTGTCAATCCTTCCGACCCTAACGAGTATTATATCCTTGAGAACCGCCAGCCAATAGCATGGGATGCTGCCCTCCCAGGTCATGGTCTTCTGGTATCTCATGTCCATTATGTTCCTTCTTTATGGTCGAGCAACCGTGTGAACACCAGCATGTCTGGGTATGAACATGTGGCTCTCGTTCCTGCCGACAATATCACTTCCGTAGATACCGAAGCCGCTGATACCTATCCCGGCGAAGCTGGCAGGCATACGGAATTGTCAGCTTCCAGTACTCCGGCTTTGTTTTGGCATCAGGGAGAGCAGAGTTATCAGCTTCCTGTAACGTCCATACGCGAAGAGAACGGAGTCATCCGCTTCCACTATCTGTCAGATGCTTCAGGTATAGACTCCGCACCGTTCACCCCTTCGATGGTTCGCCTTGCTGAAGGCAGTATCGACATCAACAATCAGCAACGTCAGTCAGTAAGACTCTACCGACTCTCCGGCGAATTGATTTTCAGCAGTACCGAAGCCACTCTGCATGAAAGCCTTGCATCGGGCGTATACCTGCTTCAGATAGGAGATACAATACAAAAAATATTCATCAAATAAATATTCAAGATAATGAGAAAAAGTCTACTGTTCATTTTGGCATGGCTGACCTGCTCGGTTGCCGTCATTGCCGCACCTGTAAATCATCGGAAGATGTATGGCTTCTTCCTGAACAATCAGGCACTGCCAGGATATGGCTACAGTGAGTTGTACATGGACGACCTTGCCCATGCCACGCTCATCTATCCTTATTCTAACAGTGTGGGTATTTTTGCCGGCGCCTGTGCCAACAATGTTTTCTATGCCTGTGAGTATGTATTCAATCAGTATGGTCCTCAAGCCTCCAATTTCATCGCGTACGACTTGGTGTCGGGACGCAAGACAGAGATAGGACCTTGGACTACTGAAGCCGATGTGTCACTGAAGTTGCAGGACATGACCTACGATTACACCACCTCTACCATGTATGCCGTAGGTTTCCAGTATGGTGTTTCTTCTCTCTATACCGTCAACCTTCAGACGGGTCAGCTGACCAAGGTTGCTCCCCTCTCTACCATCTGTGGTACCATTGCCGCCAATAAACAAGGAGAACTCTATGTCATTGGTTCCAATGGCAAACTATATATGGTGAACAAGACTGACGGTGCGCTTGCCGAGATATGCGATACCCACCACAAGGGAATGCTGTCCAACCAGAGCATGGAGTTTGACCTTTCCAACGGACTTCTCTATTGGGCATCGTGTACCAATTCAGAAGGAGATGGCAGAGATACCTACATGCTGCAGATAGACTTGTCGAAGAATCCTGTTGAGATTGAGAATATCGGAAAGGTAGGCATCTATTCGTCCCTTTTGTCTCTCTATATTCCCTTTGTCGAGGGTGGTGACCATGCTCCTGCTGCACCTACCGACATGGCTGTCCAGCCAGCTGCTGACGGAAGTCTGAAGGCAACAATCACATGGAAAAACCCCGTGAACACCTTTGATGGCGGTCAGTTGGAAAGCATGTCTTCTGTCACGATCCTCCGCAATGACGAGCCAGTAGCTACGTTGAATGATGTATTGCCAGGAGCAGAGATGAAATATGTCGATGAGCAAGTAACCAAGGATGGTCCTTGCCGTTATACCCTTTATGCCAGCAACGAAGCCGGAGAAGGCGAACATGGCAATATCTTTGCGTATGTAGGTCACGACTGGCCGGGAACGGTGGGCAATGCCCATGTCAAGGTAGAAGAGGGATGTGCTTCTGCTACGCTCAGCTGGAGTGCGCCTACCGAGGGATTCAATGGAGGCTATTTTACACCGGAAGGTATCAGCTATAAGATATTGAGAATGCCTGATGAGGCAACCGTAGCCGAAGGGCTGACCGCAACCACTTTCACCGACAAGAGTCTCCGTCGTTTGGGACGCTATTCTTATTCGGTGGTAGCTTGCAACCAGTATGGTGAATCAGAAACCAAGATTCCAGGTACCTACGTGATGGGTAAGGCATTGGATATTCCCCTGACACAGGATTTCTCCGACCTCACCTATTTCCTGAACCAGTGGCAGGCCATTGATGCCAATAACGATGGATTCACCTGGACCTATTATTCGCCCTACGGTTACTATCAGTTTGGCAATACCATCGTTTGTATCGAGTACTTGCTCAATCCTACCATCGGTGTAGCAGAATCAGATGCCGATGAATGGATTATCACACCTCCATTGAATTTTGAAGCCTCCAAGGCTTATCAGATTCGAGTAACGGCACGCTCCATTACCGAAGAACTGCTCGATGTGACGATGGCTCGTACCAATGCCATTGAAGACCAGCAGGTAATAGGACTCATACCCGTAGAGCCTTCGGATGGAACGCCCATGCCAACGACTGATTATGTTGTCAAGCTGCCCCAGGCAACGGAAGGCATACATTGCATAGGTCTGCACCTGCGCACCGAGTTGCCCTTCGACGGTTACACCTATCTGCAGATAGCAGGCATTCAGGTAGAAGAAGTTGACCAGACAGGTATTGCAGATGCCACCATGCAAACGGGTGTCATCATGCAGCAGGGAAATCAGCTTATCTTGCCTCAAGGAACCGAAAATGCCACCTTATATAATATGTCAGGCAGAGAAGTAATGAAAACTCAGGGCAACGGTATGAGCACAGAGACACTGCCCGCAGGTGTCTATCTGCTTCGTCTCACTGCCAACGGCAAGACGTTGACCAGCAAGATCAGTGTGGCAAAATAATGGATATGATGCGACAAACCATTTTTTAAAACATACAAAACTATGAAGAAAAAACTATTGTCAATGTTTGTTGCCGCTTTTTCTTTGAGCGCAGCGGCACAGACAACTATGGGTACTGCCAACGAATTGAAAGAAGGTGCCAACAGTTTTGAGTATACTGCCGGTTCGTCTGTAACGGCGTATTGGAAGTATACTACTACTGCTCCTACCATGTTGACCATCAACCCCAACGACAACTGCAATGCCTTTGTCAAGGGAACGGTTCTCAATGCCGAAACAGGCAAGACCGACACCATCACTCTGAAATCAGCAGAGTATGGTTATCCTAAAACAGCCTACGGACTGCCTGCCAATACCACTGTCTATGTAGGTGTCGGAGGTTCGTCGTGGAGTGCCAGCAGCATCACGGTAGGCTGCACTGCCGAGATGATAACCGACGTTCAGGGTATCGGCAAGGGTTTGACTGCCGAGGATGCCATGGACATCAAGCTGGGAACCACCCAAATCATCGGAACACCCTTTGTGCAGGGTTATGACCAGCAAACTTATTATGCCACCTATACTCCTTCGCTCGGAGGTGTACTCGTGCTGACAGCAGGCGCATACGTCAGCGGTTGCACCGTCAACGGAGTGTCTACACCCTTCAACTATGACAGTGCCAGCAAGCACTATATCCTGAAGACCAAGGTAAGCAGAGGTGAAACCTATCAGTTTGTCATCACCAACTACAATCCCGTTGTGTTCAGCTCAGAGCTGACCTTCCCACAGCCTGGTTCGGTAGACATGCCGTTTGATTTGAAAGATGGCGATAATACCCTGCCTGCTGCCAGCGGTAAGTATTACTATACCTTTGTGGCACAGCAGCCAGGTTATGCTCGTATTACCGCAGAGGGAAATCTTCCTGAAGGACAGGTGAAGATGTACGACAATCCATCCAGCCTCCAGTACGATTCGCCCACCGCTTCTTCTGCAGTGGGTTCGCTCAACCTCCGCTTCGAGGTAACCAAGCCTGCCAATACGTATTATGTTGTAGTGAACAAGGTACACGCTACCGAGAGCGATGAGACCTTCCATTTTGCAGCCTCTCCCTATCAGACAGGCGACCAGGAGTCAGACCCCATCGTCATCAGCTCTCTGCCCGCAAAAGACCTGACTATCCAGGAGGTTGGTACCTATTATTATGCCGTAGACATCCCCGCCGCACAGCGTTCGTTCCTTGTCGTAGAAGCAAATGAGCAGCCCGTCAGCGCATATACCGGCCTGAGCGTTTATCCTGTTGGTCAAAGCTATCTGGGCGAATATGGTCAGCAGAAGGTGCGTGTCGTTGCTGATGGAGATACCGATGGCGTAAGATATATCCTGAAGTGGACCTCTAAAGAAGACAAACCATTGGTATTCAATGTATATACACAGGAGATTCAGCCTGGCGACCTCGCTTCCGACCCCATCGCAGCCGTATTGGGCGAGAACAAGCTGGCGAGTGACGGAACCGTCTATTACAGGTATACGGCAACCAAGAGTGGCAAGCTCGTAGTGACTGCTGCCGAGGGTCAGACCGTATCATTCCCACGTGGTGCCGGCAAGAACGACGGTAAGTATAATGCCATTGTCGACGGACAGAAATATACCTTGGATGTCACAGCAGCCAAGCCTTATATCATACAGATTGACGGTGCCACAACAGGTTCAGTCTTTACATTGGCAGAGGAAGAATATGTGGCTGGAGATGCACGCACATGTCCTCTGGATGTTGAGGGTGTTTACGATTTCAGTGGCAAGAAAGCCTCCAATGTATGGGTACGTTATACCGCTGCCAAGGCAGGTATCTTGACCATCAAGTGCAATGCTCCCTATGCTTCTACCGAAAAGGTGCAGTATTGCCGCGATGAGGAAACGGCATATCCCGTAGCTATGGTCAAGAGCGAATATGTAGATGGCAGTACCATCACTACCTATGAGGCAAGTACGGCTGTGGCAGAAGGTGAAGCCTGGTTGGTAAACATCCAGTTTACTCAGGTTTATGACAATGTACAGCTTACCTTCGAGGTGCGTGATGCCCTTCCTGGTGAAACCATCGACAGCCCCATCGTTCTGGAGAACGGCAAGACATACGATATCCCCAAGGGAACCTACGACAGTCCTGTATGGGCAATGATCAGCGTTACAGAAGGAAGCTTCAGCCTCAAGGCTGACGATTACATCGGCGGTTATATCTACACCAACAAGGCAGATGCCAAGGCAGATGTGCGCGGACGTTATCTCTCCTTCTCTTCATGGGACAATGGTGAGTACCTGGGTTACTACCTCTATACACAGACGATAGCTGCAGGCGAGGAGGGTGACTACTATCTGAAGCTGACAGGCAACTACAGTACTATCAAGATGAGTGTCGAGGGCACAGGCATTGCCACAGCTATCAGCAATGCTACTGCTGAAGAGAATGCACCCGTGGATGCAGTATACACTCTTTCCGGAGCTGCGGTCAGCGGACATTTCAGTACTCTCTCAGATGTCAACCGTCTGTCAAAGGGTATTTATCTTGTCAAGCAAGGCAATCATGTTCACAAACTGATTGTGAAATAAATATTTAAATGAAACTTTGTTTGAGACAGTTGTCGGGCAGCGGCTTTGACAACTGTCTCTTTTTAATGGCAAAAACAGTATTGATGCGGTTGGGAACACGATTAGTATAAGAAAAGCAAGTGTTGATATATAAAAACATAAGAATAATACAATAATTTTAAGATATTTTGATTAACTTTGCACCCGAAAAAGTCA